>JANWVB010000009.1 GCA_025057695.1 Patescibacteria group bacterium | reverse complement strand
TTTTTTGCCTAATCCTATTTCCTTTCCGTCCGCGCCTATTGTACAACCAAAGAAGGCCGTAATTGGCGGAGCGTTTAGCACTTCGGTAAGAAAATCAATTATCTTGCCCCATTCCAAGGGTTGATTTGCTTCTCTTCTCTCCGCAAGTAGTTTTAGCATGTTGTGTAGTCCTGTTTCTGGTGATCTAGCCATATGAATCAATCGATATAAAAGGACTAAAAGTCCAATTTACATCAGAGGCAAGAATTATAGCACTAAATAAGTTTCTTGTCTAGTCTGTTTTTAATTCATATGCATTTTAAGCTGTTTTTGATGAAGGACTCAAAGCGTCCTGTTTTTTGTGTATTGCTCTTGCCTTTTTGGGCCTAGTTTCTTAGGCTACCTGGGCTTTTTGGGTTGTTGACATAAAGCGCTATGCCGAACCAAACCCAGTTTTGATCATAGTAGTTGTATCTGTCTCCCCAGAAGCCTTCGTCTGTCCATTGACTAGCTACTTTTTCTCTGTAAATTTCTTCTGCTATGACTGGATTAACTACAGAAAAGAAAGCCAATTGTATGCCATAATTTGCTAGCGATTCATTTTCGGAAAGTGGAACGCTGTCAAGGTGGTAGACTGATAGTATCTCTTTTTTAGCCATTCTTCTTGCCAAATGCGTATTTTTTCCAAGTACTTTAGCGCTCTTGGCTCTTTGTTCCATTTATAAAGTACACTATGTAATATGTGGCTAAAATACCGACATATATTATCTCTTTTTTTGATGCCAAGGATTAAAGTTATTATGGTGGAGAATGCTCCGAGTATTATTATGAAAGCATCTTTTGGTAGCCAATTTTCCCTCAAGTGAAATTGGAAGTCACTTTGTTTCTCGAGGAAGTTGCCTCTCCCTTGCGGGATATTTGGTGATTGATGGTTTCTACTAAACTTACATGTTCTTTACCGCTTTTTGGAGGAACAATTCTACTTTAAGAGTTGCATATAGAGGGTATAGAGAGATGATTGCAACTGATATTGCTACCCACTTTACTACCGCAAAGCTTTTGTAGGTTTTGTGAGCTTGAGAGTGAGCTGTGTAGAGGAGTGCGGGCAAGAAGAATATTGCCGATTCTTTTGTCGGAACTCCGATACCAAAGGCTATAGCACTTATTATAAAGTGTTTTAGGTTCTTTCGATTGCATATTAGAAGGTAAAAGGAAAGAAGAACCCAGAAGATCATTATGTTATCAAGGAGAACGCGCCTTTGGTAATAAATTCCAAGAGGGGTTAAGGAAAATATAAGTGAGGCAAGAAAAGACGCCGATGTGCTTTTTGATGGAGCTTTGTTAGAGTATTTTTGTAGCTATCTCTATTACCACAAAAAGGGCATAAAGGCCAAACAGTATTGCGCCTTCTTCTTTGGAAATGTCGTTTTTAGTTTTGATAAAATATGAAAATGCCGCAACTATTGCAAGCAAAAATATTGCGGAAGACACAAACACTTCGGAATCGCTAACTTGTGTTGGATTAATTATGCTGGCAAGCGAGATTACTAAGGTGTTGGTGGTAGCGCTTCCTAAAACGTTTCCTAAAACAATATTTTTATTTTTTGTTTTTATTGCCTTAAGCGCCAAAACAAGTTCAGGCAGATTTGTGCCTATTGCAAAAATTAGAACTCCTATGATGAATGTGGGGATATTTAACGCTTGCGCGATTGAGAGGGCGTTGCTGACAGCAAGCCTGGCGGATACAGATACTCCTATGAAACCTACTAAAAACATCAGTATGCTTTTTTGAAGCGTTAGTTGATTTATGTGTTCTATAGTGGATTTGATATGGTTTCTTTGGTGTTTAGTGTGTGTTAGATACATGTAGGACATGTATATGGTGTATGCAAAGATGCATACTATTGCGTCAATTCTGGAAAGTTCCAGATCCAAAAGCATGAAAATTGGCAAAAGTATGGTTCCTCCCATCAGAAAAATTTCTTTTGGTGTAAGCAAATTGCTTAAAGAAACTTTGCCAACGAAAAACGCTGTGCCGCCAATTATCAATCCTATTAAAACAATTGTTGCGCCCATTATGTTTCCCAAAGAAAGTTGTGTGTTGCCATCCAAAGCTGAATTTATGCCGACAAAAAGTTCTGGAGTGGAAGTTGCAATCCCAAGTATTACAAAAGCGACGACAAATTTGTTCCATGATAAAGACGAGGAAATCCGGATTAGATTCTTGATAACAATGTCTGCGCTTTTTCCCAAAATAAAAAGCGCGGCAAGAAGAATAATCGCTTTAGATAATATATCCACTAATTAATATTACAAAAAAATAGATATTTTTGCAGTTTTCATTGACGTTTTAAGGCTTTAAGGTTAGAATTTAAGTGCTTTTTAAATGTTTGATTAATGGATAGTTCAAATCCATATTTCTATCCTGCCATACCCGAAACAATTCATTCGTACGCGGCTTCTTTGTTTCAGTGTATTAAACGTAATGAATGTGTAACTACTGTATGGGTGCCTATGGCAGGCAGAAGAAGATGGAACAAGTTTATCATAGAAAATATTAATCTATTTGAAAAAGAATTGCCTGATTATCAGAAATACCTTTTGGTATATATTGAGCCTCTTGATTTGACAGAAGAATCTTTGATTGGCTACTTGCAATTAATGACAAAAGGTTTAATTGAGGTAATCAGAAAGACTCAGAAAGAAATAGTGATTGACATCCAATTTCTTAGTTTGGTGGATAATCCAAATGTTTCTTACTCTGTTTTATTGGAAGCTTTGAAGAGTTTTATCCTAGAGCTTACATCTAAAGATTTCAAAGTAATTTTTTTCTTTGGGGAATTTGACGAGCTGAAGTTTGCAAATAAAGTTTTTTTTAACAATCTTAAAAGCCTTTGGTTGAAAGTTTATCCAAATTTGCAATATGTCTTTTTGATGATTACTGTTTCTGAGAATCAAGAAAGCATTTATGTTTGGGATGAACTTTCTGAGTTAATTCTTCAAAATCTAATTTATGTTCCATTGCGCACTGGAGCCGATTTGGATTATTTGATAGATAGTTTTGCTGATGAATTTAAATGTGTTATTACTGATGACTTAAAGAATGTATTAAAACAAGTTTGTGGCGGGCATCCTTATTCTTTGCGTGTTGGAGTAAGAATTATAAGAGATAGTCTTAACAAGGGAGAAAAGGTGATAAGAAGTCTTCTTTTGGATCATTATGAATTAAAATCAATTGCCACTGGCATTTTTGATAGACGAAACTTGCAGGAGAAGCAATTGCTTAAGTGTATAGTTGTTGGA
Source organism: Patescibacteria group bacterium (assembly GCA_025057695.1). Classification (GTDB taxonomy): domain Bacteria; phylum Patescibacteriota; class Microgenomatia; order UBA8517; family UBA8517; genus JANWVB01. The sequence goes on along the minus strand of JANWVB010000009.1, from coordinate 20,558 downwards.
AGGCAGATAACACAACAAGATAACGTTTATATGAAGTACCTAATTCAACTTGGTTTGGTTCGTAAGATGGGAGATAATGGTTATGAATTATTTTCTGAATTATTTACAAACGCAGTTTTAAAAGCCATAGGAAGCGAAGATAGAGCAAAATTTACACCGAGTTTATCTTTGGATCCAGTAAGTGGGGCGATTTTGCTAAATGGCGCTACTGTAGAAGAGAGTTTTACAAGACAGGAATACACCATACTTACTTTGTTTTTGAAAAATCCGGGAAAGTTATTAACAAGGGAGGCTGTTGGTATGGAATTATGGGGGGAATTAAGTTATGAGAAATATTCGGATTGGGCAATAGATCAAGTAATTAGCAAGCTTCGCAAGAAATTAAAAAGAATTGGGGTTGACATGGAAATTGTTACTCTAAGGGGGAGGGGGTATAAATTTAATCTTGGCAATGCGGTTGCAAAAGTGTAGGATATCCTTCTAGTAAATTTTTGTAGATCTCCTCTATTGTTGGGACATAATCATCTTCTGGCGAATGATTTGATTGTCTTGATGTTATTGCTTCATATGACCAATATTTTCTTGCTAAGGGTGTTGTTGCTATTGGCCAATATATATCGTTATTGCAATTTACGCACTTGTTAATTGCTTGTGACGAACTAGTTTTTTCTATGCCCGGAGTGATTATGATTTTAACATTGTTTATTTTTTGCAATTTAGAAATATTTATTAGTATTTCTATGAGCTTCTCTCTTCTTCCGATAAGTAGCATCTCATAGGGGTATTTGCCGTTTCTTGCTCCTTCAAGTATTTTATTAACATCATCAATGCCCATGCATCGTGTTATTTTTATTTTTATGTTAGGCTTTTTTTCTTGAATTGATTTTTTCAGATTTTCTTCTATTTTTATAATTCTTTCTTGTGGACTTATTGTTTTTTGAGGATCAGGAACAGCCTTTGTAGTGATAGATACCTCCTTTCTGTTTGTAAAAGCAATACCTAGCATGATTGTTTGAACCCTTGGAGTTATATGACCTATGAGCGCGGGTGACTTGCCAAGTGTTTTTTCTGGTATATCCCAAGGTTTGGTAATTGGAGCGATTACTACCAGAGATCGCGTTGATGGTTTTTTGTTTATTTTGTTAAAGTTTTGTATCAAATTTATTGTATCGTAGTGAGCCACTGTAAATCCAGCAAAAGCTCCAGTGAAAAGCATTATGTTAAGATTTTTAAACTTGTTGTCTAGTGTTTTACCAATATCTGCGGCATCGGCAAAAGGATTTTCACAAACAGCTTTAAATGCCTGATTGCATATATTTAACTCTTCTGAACTATTTGCTGTGATTATCCTATATGCCTTGCAGTAATTGATAATTCTTTTTAGATAAGTTGAGTGATTTTTTCCAAGTTTTAGTTCTTTGATGAGTTTTTTTATACCTTTATCTACGTTTCTCGCGTCATAGATAGTTAAGTACCTTAAAAAACCAAACACAAAATTGTTCCTTGGAATTGTGTTATTCTTGTGTTTAAGAAACGCTTTTGCCACATTCACTGCGTTTTGAGGACCCAGATTATCAAATTGTTGCACTGTGATTATACTGTTCAACTTCTCGTAGTTAGGAAATCTAATTGGCAATAAATCATATCCCAAACCAAATCTTTTATCCTTTGGCAGTTTTTTTCTTAACTTAAGTATTGATTGTATTGGCAGGATCGATACATTTGATAATCCTACGCTGGCAATTTGTTTGTATGAGTTTTTGTCTAAGAAGAGCAAGAAATTTATAAGAGCAATGATAACTTCTTCTTTTAATTTTGTGTTTATATCTTTATTGATAAAATTCTCAAACTTTTGTAAATAATTTTGATTACGCAATTTTTGAATTAGCAGAAGCATTTCTGATAGCACACTGAAATTTAGTCCTTTGTTTTTTGTTTCATCTGATTTTGGAACTTCAATTCCTGTTAAAGATGTATGAACTATGTTTTTTAACTGATTTATTGCCGATTTATTTTTTTTGCATTCGGCGCTTATTTTCTGACATAATTTAGATATTTCTTGTTTTACGGGATCTGTCTTTTTCGGCTTAGCTTTGCTAGTTTGAATTTTCATATGATTTTTATTTTCGGCGCAAAAGACTTTTGCCCAATATTTGGCTATTATACGCAAATATTGCGTTTGGCACAATTTCTTAGGCTTAAGAAAAAGAGAATTCTGATTTCACTAGGATCTAATCAGATTGTTGTCAAGTTATAGCTTTTATTTAGTTGTATCATTAACTTGGTTATCATAAGTTACAGTTTGGGTATTTAGAGGAAGGCCTGTTATACGGGAGAGGCAGGTCTTCCTCTAAGTATCTGAATTGCTTTCATAGAAAAACTTGCCAGAAGCAGTTTTTATATTTTTGTTTTATTATATCTAAAATAGAAGTAAGAAAATATGAAATGGCTGGGTTTTTATAGAAAGAAGCTTCAGAGAAAAAGATTTGTTAGAGGTGTCTCTATAAAAGATAATGGTGGATATTTTTCTTTATGGTGTGGTTGCGGCAAGCATTTGGTGCCTAATCTAAAAATCAGGTAGTAAATTTACTGTTGGATCTTTTTCATTCAAAAAATTTTTTCTTTCTTGATTTTTGACAAGACATGCTAAATACTAAAGTCCAGAATGAGACTAAGTCAAATTTTAGGTAAAGAGAATGTTGCCGCTTTTTCCTATGTCTTGGGGCCTGTTAGCGCTATAGTGCTTTTGCTGTTGGAGAAGGATCCTTTTATCCGCTTTCATTGTGTGCAGTCAATATTTGTTATTGGATTTTTGCTTATTCTAAATCTTGTTTTTGGTTTTGCTTATATATTTGCTTCAATCATACCTCTTTTGTCCATTTTTACATTTTTGGTTTGGCTTATTTTGATATACAAAGCTTGGCAGGGTGATGAGTTTGTATTTCCTGTTCTGGGAGGATTAGCCAAAAGAATAGCTTCAAAATAAACCTCATTTAAAAGTGTTTGTTTTGCTAAAATGTAAATTATGAATTTGATAGTGGGGCTTGGCAATCCTGGGGATAAGTATTGTGGGACCAGGCATAATGTTGGGTTTATGGTTCTTGATAAATTGGTAGATTTTCTAAACTTGGAATCTTCAAGTAAAGAAGATAGCGCCAAATTCAAAAGCGCAATTCAAATTATTGGTAACACGACACTTGCATGGCCAAACACTTTTATGAACAAGGTGGGTGAAGCGGTTTTTGCGATAATAAATTATTACAAAATTTCAGTAAATGATTTATATGTTGTGCATGATGATTTGGATATTAGATTGGGACAATACAAAATACAGTTTGGTGTTGGTCCAAAAGTGCATGGAGGAATTTTGTCCATTGAGCATGAATTAGGAACTAAAGATTTTAACAGGATTAGGGTTGGAATTGACAATCGCAAGTTGGAGGATAGAATGCCCGGTGAACAATATGTTTTGGAAAAGTTTTCTAGCGCGGAGCTAGAAGTTCTTGACCGTACTATAGACAAAGTTGTAAAAGATTTGGCTGTGTGTTTAAATTTGCCGATTTTGGAATCCTAAATTTTATGGCGTTTACTAAACTGAGCGATATTAAGCCAAAAAATATAGCTTTAGATAAATATATCTCTCGTGAGTTTCAGCAATATGGTTATGAGTTGGCAATGGAGCTTGGTGAGCCAAAAAAAGTTTCTCTTTATATCAAACTTGCCAAAGAAAATCCCAGAGGACTTTTGGAATCAGCTCGAGCTTTTGTAAGAGATGCTGTCAATGTTAAATCAAAAGGCAGATTGTATTTGTGGAGATTAAAACAACTAAAGGAACAAGCGAAAAAGAAAGGTTGATATTGCGTTTGCCAAAGATTAGGCGCAAGATAATAGTAATGCCATGAAAGAAAGATTAATTGTACACACAAGTCTCTTTTTTGCGCTTTTACTTTTGGTTGGTCTTTTTAAGCAGTGGTTTTCTTCGTACGAATTATCTTCTTTGTATCGTGTCATCTTGCCTTTTTTATATGGGGCAATAATTGGTTCATTGCTTCCTTATTTGGATCATTTGATATATGTTTATGGCATTCGTCCTGAAGAATTGACCTCTCAAAGAGTAAGAGGTTATTTCTCAAAAGGGAATTTAGTTTCTGGAATTAAACTGCTTTTTGCAAGCCATGACGAACGCAATAAATTTATTTTGCATACCGCCCATTTCCAGTTGATATTTGTTCTGGTTTCCTTTTGGGTTGTTTCTTCCGGGGCATCTATCTTTGGCAAAGGAGTGGTTGTTTTTTTTCTGCTACATTTGGTTGTTGAACAGATTTTGCAATTGAATGAGAAAAAAAACATAAACAACTGGTTCTATGCAATTCCCTTTGATTTGTCAAAAAAACAACAGATTTTGTATGTGGGGGTAAATTTGGTTTTGGTTCTTTTACTAGCTCTTTTTTTGTAACTTAATGAGAACAAAACCTTACCCTTCAAAAATACAATCAGGTATTTACGAATCTAATACATTGCCCACTACTAAAAATTTTAACAGAGAACTATTTAGGGTCAAAGCTTATTGGCCGTTTGATTTTTTCCCTGATGAGTTGGTTATCCAAGAAAAGACGATATCTGTTATTAGGAGAGAATTTTTGTTTTCTTATGTAGAGACCATTCCTGTAAAAGATGTAGGCAGAATTGTGTTAACACATTCTCCATTTTTTGATTCTATTACAATTATTGGCAAAAATCCTGCTCATACCTTAGAAATAAAAATGCTTCCCAAAGGCAAGGCTAAAGTTGCAAAAGAGATAATTGATGGTTTGCTTATAGAAGATGCCGGAGGGGTTGATGTGCCTTATTGGCTTTATCCTCAAACCAGACGAGATGTGTTACGACAGGCATCTCGGCAATCTCAATTTGCCAGAAAGTGATTTTTGAAATTGGAGATACAGATAGATAGAAATTTAAAAATGTGGTTTCTTGTTCAAAAATTAATTTGTTCTACGTTTTTAGTTTTGCTATCCAAAACAATTAACACTCCCGGGCTTGGGTAGTCATGGAGATTTTGTATTGGGAAATTTTGATTTTCAAAAAAAGATTTTATTCCTGCCAGAATGGCGCCATGCGAGCATATTGCCACTGAATTATAATCTGAATTTGTGATTTTTGCGTAGAAGTGACTTACTCTTTGAACGAGACTTTCAAAGCTTTCTTCTGGATCCATCCATTCTTTTATATCTTCATCCACTTCAAATTCTTTGCCGCTTGCCTTTTTTATAATCTCAACGGTTTGCAAACATCTTTTTACAGGGGATGTAAAATTGGCATCGGTTTTCACTTGGGAGAGAAACTTGCCTAGTTTTTCTATTACTGGAATGGTTTCAGGCAGGATTTCGGCTGTTAATTTACGTTCTCTGGAATATGCCAAATTATATTTTGACTCTATTGTCTGTCCGTGTCTGAAAATATAAATTTTCATGCTATTATATGATTGTGTTTGAAAAATGTTGATTATTTCGGAATTTAATGTTTAAAATTTGTTAAAATTTATGGTTTCTAAAAATAAAAAGATTCAGGAACTTTTGTCATTGTACAAAGAGATTTATTTGCTTAGCAAGATTTCGGCTGTTTTGGGATATGACATGAATGTCAGTTTGCCAGAAGCGGCGGCGGATGGTCGTGCGGCGCAAAGCGCTTATGTTACTCAATTGATATCAGAAAAATGGTTATCAAAAAAACTCAGGAATTTGCTGGAGGAAGTTGAAAACGAATCTGATTTAACTGAAACCGAGAAAGCAATAATAAGGAATCTTAACTGGCAGGGGAAATATTATTTCAAAGTTCCGCAAAGTTTGGTTGTTGAGTTTAGCAAAACTACTTCGCAAGCCTTTATGGCTTGGCAAAAAGCAAAGCAAGAAGATTCTTTTTCAGACTTTTTGCCGCATCTTAAGAAAGTTGTCAATCTTTGCCAGTTAATTGCTGATCATTTAGGCTACCAAGACAATCCGTACGATGCGCTTTTGGACCTTTACGAGCCGGGTTTGACTTTTTCTCAGGTGAAAGCAGTATTTGATGATTTACGACCAAAACTTAGAGATTTGCTTAAAAGTGTTCAGAGTTCAGAAAAGTACGACGAAATTGTTGCCTTGTCTCAAAAGTATTTTTCGGAAAATGCAAATTATCCAGTAGAGCACCAAAGACAAATCGCGCTTTTTGTGGCGCGCAAATTAGGTTACGATTTTACCGCGGGCAGACTTGATGTTTCAGCACATCCTTTCACAGAAACGCTAGGCAGAGACGATGTCAGGATTACAACAAGATACAAAGTAAATGACTTTCGCGATTCTTTGGCAAGCGCTATTCACGAGGTGGGGCATGCTTTGTATGAGCAAGGAGTATTGCGGGATTATGAATACACTCCCATTGATGGCGGGGTGTCGCTTGGCATTCATGAAAGTCAGTCAAGATTTTGGGAAAACCAAATTGGGAGAAGCTATGAATTTATCTCTTTTATTGAGCCGATACTTCATACCTTGTTTAATGACCAAGTTGGCAAAGCGGACAAAGAAGAATTGCACTTGTTGTTTAATATTGTAAAGCCAAGTCTAATTCGTGTGGAAGCAGATGAAGTTACATATAATTTACATATTGCTCTCAGGTTTGAGATAGAAGAAGCGTTAATTAACAAAAAGATCAAACCAGAGGATTTGCCAGGAATTTGGCGCGAGAAAATGCGAGATTATCTAGGAGTTGTTCCAGAAACTGATAGAGAGGGGGTTTTGCAGGATGTTCACTGGAGCTATGGAAGTATTGGTTACTTTCCAACTTATACTCTAGGCAACCTTTACGCGGCTCAGTTTGCAAATGTGATGAGAAAAGAAATTAATGTTGTCGAAAAAGTCTCAAAAGGGGAATTTGGAGCAATACTTTCGTGGTTGCGCTCAAATATTCACCAACACGGCAGCTTGTATTGGCCAAGTGAGTTATGCAAGAGAATTACCGGTGAAGATCTTAATCCTAACTACCTTTTAGATTATTTGAGAGAAAAGTATGAAAGATTGTATGGGCAGGTTTAACAATTTATGATTTGAGTTAGAAAATTTTATCAAATATCAGGTTTTAATTGTTCAAACTAACAAAACGTATTGATTACCGAATTCTCGCGCAACCTTCTTTTGTAACTATTAAGATATGAGGAACTGTAGTCGTGCCTTGCTCATCAATACCATCAATACCATGGATAAACTTATAGTGCACTCCCGATTCCTCGCAAATTGCCTTGGCGGTAGTAAGTGTATCGTAATCGGATCTTACCAATAAGTTACCTCCTTCGTTTAGTCCTTGATATGAAGCACGTGCCAAGTTGCGAAATAGTTCTCAGGCATGTCGGGACCTAACATAAAAGATGTGACTAAATCATATCCTTCTGCTCCAGTATTTTTTACATTACTAATATGTTGTATACCATCTTCGATGCGGACGTTGTCTTTCGGTGATATTCCTAAATCAACTATTTTGGTTGCTAATCTTTCATCTTGTTCAATTGCGCTAACTTGCCCCCCAAGGACTTTAGCGATTTCTACCAAAGCGAAGGTGGGTCCTCCGATGCCTGCCCCAAAATCAGCAATACGTTTTAGTTTGTTAACATCGATATATTTCATGCGGACCGCAATGGTGATGGCATTTAAGGCTAATCTTGCTCCCTGAACCTGGAAAGGGACTAATTTGTTAAAAATAGGGTTGTTTTCTAATCTGATTGTTGCAATAGCCTCTTTTCTAGGAAGCGTTTGATGGAAGAATTCAGTAAAAGAAAGGGGTAAAAGTGGTTTGTCTTTTTGAAGTGCAGGTGGTTTTAAAAAATTTAGAAGGTCGGAAATCGATTTTGTTTCATCTGTCATAGAAAAATAATTTTATCAAAGATCTGAAGAAGTGTATGTTGCGGATTCTGAAAATGCTTTGTAAGTCTTGCGTTAAAGCGAATGCTTCAAGAAAATCCGATATCCTGAGCAATGAAGCCTTTTTCTTGTTATGTCTTGACAGACGCGAGAATTATATAAGGTTGTCCATATAATAACTGACACTCTTTGATACCCAAGCAAGATTGCCGTTTGGATTCTTGTTTACCGTTTACCAAGAAGTTATTGACGAGACATAACTTGGTATGTATAGTGGGAACTGGTTATGGCGGTAGTTGATATAACAGACGATACTTTTGAAGAAAAAGTTTTGCAGTCTCAAATTCCTGTTTTGGTTGATTTCTGGGCTCCATGGTGTGGTCCATGCCAAATGGCAGGACCGGTTCTAGAACAACTTTCAGAAGAGTACAAAGACAAAGTTTTGATAGTTAAACTAAATGTTGACGAACAGCAAAAATATGCTAGTCAGTTTGGCGTCATGTCTATCCCAACTGCGATCCTTTTTCAGAATGGAAAGGAAGTAGGCAGACAGGTTGGTTTTGCCGGGAAACAAGCATTTGAAGATTTGATCAAAAAGGCTTTATAATCTTTACGAATTTCGATTTAATTTTTTTCAACAAGTTTCTTCTCCCAATCTTATTTTAATAATAATAATAAACCAAATTTAATGGATCCCAATAAAAATCAGCAAAACACAAATTTAATTTCCCAATTGTCTTCTTTTGCTTTGATTGATGAGCCTGCTGTTGCTCCTGATCCTACAGTGGATGTTAGCCAAGATGGTAGTTTCTCTGCTAACAATATTTTTTCTAATGAAGGCTTGATTTCTCAACCAGAAGAGACTGCGGAAGTTGTTGATCAGCCTCAATCATATGATAATCAGCAAATTTCTGTGGTTGAAAGCTCAGGTTTTAGCAAGACAAATTCTTCGGATCAAAGTTAACTCGATTTGTAATTTTTGGTTCACAGGTGATGTTTAAAAATTGCTCCATTTTGCCGTTTTGATTTTTTGGCAAGTCAGCAGTTGATAAAGGTTTTGATTTTCTTTAATCTAACTTGAGTGTCTTTTTAAGATTAAAATTATGTTTGAGAAATTGGAGTTTGCCCAAAAACCTAAAAAAGGAGAAACATGGGATGTTGCAATAATAGGTTCCGGTCCTTCCGCGTTAACGGCTGCAATTTACACAACTCGTGGAGCGGCGTCTACAATTATTTTAGGTGGCGAGAATTGGGGAGGACAACTAAAGTTAACCACCGTGGTTGACAATTTTCCCGGGTTTCATGAAGGAATTCAAGGACCAGAATTAATGGACAGAATGCGATTCCAAGCTGAAAGGTTTGGAGCTGAGTTTGTTGAGAAAAACGTTGTAAGGGTAGATTTCAAAAAAAAGCCTTTTGAGATTTATACAACAGATGAAGCTATTAGATCAAATTCTGTGATAATTGCGACAGGAGCAAGAAATAAATGGCTTGGCATTTCTGGTGAGCAAGAATTTTTAGGTAGAGGTGTTGCCACTTGCGCTCCATGTGATGCTCCTTTTTACAAAGACAAAATTGTGGCGGTTGTTGGCGGTGGCGATTCCGCATTAACAGAAGCTTTGGTTTTAACAAAATACGCAAGCAAAGTTTATGTGATTCATAGAAGAGATCAGCTCAGAGCATCATTTGCTATGCAAGAGAAGGTAAGAAAAAACGCAAGGATAGAATTTTTATGGAACACTGAAGTGGTCGAAATTATGGGATCTAGTGTGGTTGAAAAACTTAAGATAAAAAACAATAAAACTTACGAAGAAGGTGAGCTTTTGGTAAATGGCATTTTTATAGCTATTGGACATGCGCCGGCAAGCGAAATTTTTGTTGGTCAAGTTGATATCGATGAGCGTGGTTATGTTATTGTTCATGACAATACGAAAACAAGCGTCGAAGGCGTTTTTGCCGCCGGAGAGATACATGACGCTTACTATAAACAAGCCATAACTTCAGCAGGTTTTGGGTGCATGGCGGCAATGGACGCTCTTTTGTATTTGGATAAAGATATTCCAACTTGGTAGGTTGACAAAGTTGCTTTATCAAAGCAAAATATCAAAAGTACAAGTATTTTTAAATAAATGGAATGGCGGTAAAGAAAAAAACACCCACAAAAACGAGTTTGCGTTTGACTTCCAAGAATAATGATCTTAGTGGTGGCTCTTTGTCAGACCAACCTAAAAAAGTTTCGTTGCTAGAAAAGTTGGTGCCTGTTTTAACTGTTTTTGCGATTGTTCTAGCCTTTGTTGTGGGCATTTTGTGGGAGAAAGTTTCATCGCTTGAGAAAGGAAAAACAGCCGCAAATTCTAACGCGCAACAGCAAGCTAATCAACAACAAGAGCAAGTTAATGTAACCAAAGATCAAATTAAAAAATTGTTTAACCAAAATTTGCTTACTTTTGGAGATAAAAATTCAAAGCTTACATTTGTTGTCGTTGAAGATCCAAGTTGTCCTTTTTGTCACATAGCTGGTGGCAAAAATCCTGAGCTTGTTAATAAATTGATTGAATCTGATTCCAGATATTCACAATTCAAATCGGTTTCTGAAGGAGGAACATATGTCCCTCCAATGACGGAAATAAAAAAGTTGGTTGATTCTAAAAAAGCTTCTCTTGTTTATATCTTTTCTGATGGACATGGCAACGGAGAGATGGGGCACAAAGCGCTTCTCTGCGCTAACGAAAAGGGTAAGTTTTGGCAAGCGCATGATCTTTTGTATTCCAACAAAGGCTATGAATTGCTTAATAATGTAGTCAAAAATGACAAATCAAAAGCAAAAGAACTTGCAGATTTTTTGGAAAGCGCTGTCAATCCTTCAGACATGAAGTCTTGTCTTGAAAGTGGCAAGTATGACAACAGGCCTTCTTCTGAAATGACAATTGCCCGTTCGTTGGGAGTTTCAGGAACGCCTGCGTTTTTTGTAAATACCACAAAATTTGCCGGTGCTTACAGTTATACCCAAATGGAGCCAGCGGTTAAATCCGCTCTTGGAGAGTAAGCAATGCAGACGGCTGATATTTATATAAATTCTAATATCTTGTAGCAGATAACAGCCGCTGATCCCCATACATTAAAAGATTTATTAATTCCAAGCATTGGCAGTTCAGCTATAATATCGCTTTCTTTAAGCACTTCTTCTGATACGCCATTGCTTTCATGCCCAACCACAATGGCGCATGGAAATTTTACTAGATTTTTAGTTAGCATTTTGTAGTCTATTGATTTTGGGTTTTGTTCCACAGATATTATTTGTGTGCCTTTGTCTTTTAAAATTTTAATTACTTCTAGCGCGCTGTCGTGTTTTTCCCAGTCCACATAAGATTCTGTTCCTACGGCGGCTTTGTGGATTCTTGAGGACGGGGGGTATTCAGATTTTCCGCAAATATACAATTTTTCTGCCGCTATAGCATCTGCCAGTCTAAAAAGCGAACCTATGTTGTAAGTGTCCAAAACATTATCAAGGATCAAGAAAATTGGGCTTCTTTTGATTTCTGACATTGGCATTTTACTTTTATCAAGTTTTCTGAGTTGTTTGGCATTTAATTTCATCTCTAAATTGTACATTTTTTATGAAATTTTTGTCTAAATGTTTGCCAAGTAAATAGCATTAAAACAATTAAAATGCTAGAATACTTTTTGCTGGTGGTTTTTTTGGTTATTTTGGAAATTAAATTTTAGCTTGAGTGAAAAAACAATTGGCCCCATCGTCTAGCGGTTAGGACACAGGGCTTTCATCCCTGTAACCGGGGTTCGATTCCCCGTGGGGTCACAGGTGTTTATGAATTCGATTTTGAAAAACTTTACTTAAGCACACAAGTTTTTGTGAAAAAAGAAACTGGACAGCAACCACAAGAAAAATTTGATGAAGCCTTAAAACAGTACCCCGATCTTGCTCTAGCTCGAAATTTGTTTATTCAGCTTTTCTCAGACAGGTCGCCACTTGTGAATCTTGGTTACACAAACGAGCATATAGATTACGCTTGGCCGGTCTTGCGGTTGCTAGAAGGTGGAGGAAAAGTGATGACTCAGATTCGTAGATACCCATACCTAAGCTTTACAAATCCACAATTTCCTGATGCTGAATCATTGCAGATATACCACTTGCCCGAGAAGAGGGGATTTAGCCTCTTTGCCACAAGGGATGAAAATAGTCGTAGATTTGCAAATCTTTCTCCAGAAGAGCGTCTTATGAGAGAAATTTTTACAATGCAACCAGTTATAATCTTTGAAGATCTTCCTCAACAAGTAGCTCATATTTGTCTTTTCCGGGCAAAAGATCCTAAATTGAATAGTTTGGATTATTTAGTAGAAAGCATTTTTTGTGGTTGGTTTACTGATCCGCTTTTTGGTCTGCACCCTGAGGGGTTTGTAACTAAATTTGCAAGAAGAATAAATCTTGCGGGAACTTATCGAGCGGCTTTTCTTGATGAGGGAACAAAACTTGAATTTGTAATCGAGTTAAACGTGCCAGAAGAGAAGAGAGTAGTTTCTGTTGTTTACAGAAAACTCAATCCAGTAACAAGCGGTGGGGTGACAATGATACCTATAGGCAAAAAGCCCAACAAATCGATAGATGAAGTTAAGCGAGCTTTTTCACAACATAGTAGACAGATAGTTGAAGGAGAATTTGCCTGGAGTGGAACAAGCGCATAGCGCAAGATTTTCACAAATTGGATGACGACTTTTCGATCAGAACTGCTGTTTTGTTTCAAAGTTTCAGAGCTAAAAATTAAGAAATTCATCTGATTTGTTTTACTTGTGAAACTATTTTCAAAAGCCTTGATTTCAGATTTTGTGATATGATTACAGGTATGCCAGGAGTGGAAAGTTTTAGACGAGGCGTAGTTGATCTAATATCCTCAATTGCTTTGCCGGATATTAAAATTCGTCAAATACAAAATCCATCGCTTGAAAGAGCGCGGGAGCTAGAAGCAGATGGAGATTGGGAAGAGGCTTTAAGACATTTTTATACAATGTATTTATTGTATGTTAGAGGCAATGAATATTATTACTTGATACGAGTTTCTCAGATGTTAATTAATTTGAATCGATTCTCTCAAGCCAAGCGATTTCTGTTCCAAGCAATAGAAGATTATGAATACGATCAACCTGACAAAATAACGCTTGCTGAAGCTTATGAGAAGCTTGCTTGGATTGCTGATTACGAAGGGAGATATCGAGACGAATTGAACTTTCTTAGTTATGCAGAAAGGATTGTTCTTAGTTTATCTTCTGAATTTAAAGAGAGCGATCGCGCTAAAGCTGTAATGTCAACTTTAAACCATTTTCGTGGACGTGCAAGGTTTGGTCTGGCAAAACAGGGAGTTGAGAGAAATTCAAATTTAGCCATTGCAATGTCGCATTTCGCAAGCGATTATAATGATTTAATTGAGCTTTCTCGATCTGGTATACACAGACCTGCAAATTTAGGTTTTAGCGCCCAATGGATGACTATGGTGCTTCTTGAAAATGGCGCTTCTTACACGATGGAGATGTTAGAGCGCACTAAGAGGCATTTTGTTGAGGCATCGGGAAACGATCCAAATACAGGTTTTATGGCTAATTATCATTTGCTTGCCGGTTTGGTGTATGTTAGACAATTGAAATTAGATAAAGGCAAAAACGAGTTTGAAAATGCGCTCAGAATTCATACAAAACGCAAGCGCTTTGGCAAGCCATATCCGAGAGGCAAGTCTAATGCTCATATAGGACTTGCTTTGTCTGCGCTTTCGGCAGGCAACCCAATTGGGGCTACAGCACATGCTTGTTATGCGATACGCACATATCCTCCTGCGCTTCTTCGATCCAGTTTTTTTTGAAAAGTTATTTTTAAATTTTTTGGTTGTTTAGCTTGTTTTTGGGATCTCTTGTTTTTGTATGGCGATTGGATTTAGGCAGAATTGCTCGATTTTTTCGTGATGTTGAAATTTATGTGGAAATGAGATATTATTTGTCTGAATGGTGGACAAATTGTAGACTTTAATTAAGAAGAAAAATTACGACAGTCGCATCCGTTTCATACTAGGTACAAACAAGACAAAAAGCCATTCATGCCAATGTATGTGATTAGTTGTTAGAAGTAATCAAAAGTTATGGAGAAAGTTAGAGTTATTCCGTGGAATGATGTAGTAGACAGCTGGGATTTGCCAAATCGCAATTGGCTCGCTCCAAGTATAAGTGTTAAATCTGCGGGAGAATATGAAAAAGCGATGCTTGATCAAGGTGAACCTGTGGATCCTCAAGAAATTCATAGGTTGACAGAAGCAGTGCAAATGCACCTTCAAAGAGATTATTTGGTATTGAGTGTGAGCGGTTAGTTTTGGACACAGAAAGAACTTTGCAAAATTTAATACAAAATATAGATGCTGGCCCTGACCCAGCTAAAAACCCAAGAGCAGTTTTGTCTTTCGTTGGCGCCAGGGAAGTGCCAGATTGGCAACCAGAGTTATTGTGGTCATGAGATTGAATCAAAGAATACTTGTCCAAAAACAAAATAGTGTTCACGAAAAAAGTAAATGTGTTTTTTATTCTCCGTATACTCGCTTTAAAAGAAAATATTGAAAGAATTTATGTTGATGCAAAACAAAAAGTGTTAGCTGGTTTAGTCAAATTATTAAAGGATATGCCGATGGATTTTTATAAGCCATGGTTTAGCGTATTCGGACTTGTTTTTATGGTTTTGCTTGAAGATTTTTAATTTGTGTGTTTTGTGTGTTTGGCCAAATACTCAAGCGCCGGGTTGATTTTGTATGTATGAGAATCGCCAAATATTAAAAATGGACTTTTGCCTTCTTTGACCGCTTTATGTACGCGCGTGGTTATGTGTAGGTCCCTTGTGTTTGTTTCCATGCGAAACATTGTTCCAATTACTCTTGACTTATTTCCATAGCTTACTAGCTCGTTAGCAAACTTGTATTGTGGTTCGTAGTTTTCAGAAATAATTTCTTTTCCTATTTCTCGTTTGGCTATTTCATTGATTTCTGCTATTGCAGATTGGACGAATTTTTCCTGTTCTTGGGCAGGCAAATTCGCAATCTCGTCTTTTCTCCAACCCGTTATATTCGCAACTCGCGATATTGCTTCGTACATTTGTGTCAAAGTGAACTTGTCTCCAGGCTGAAACTCATTTCCTTTTTTATAAACCTCCAAATATTTTGGGAGCAAAAAAGTCGTTATCTCGAGTTCTGTCAAACCAGCCGTTTTAAATGCTTCTACTTCTGTTTCCTGAGGTGCCTCTGAATGGAAATCTATGGGGATTCCCAATTCAAGCGCGTAAAACAATGCTATTCCCGTTTCGCCAACCTGTTGAACTATTCTTTGGTATGCTTCTTCTTCTGTTTCATCGTTGCGTCTTTGCAAGTTTTCAAGTAACTCCTTCTGTTTTTCTGAAAGTTCTTGCCCCTCTGGAGAGTTAAATCCTTCTAGCAAAAATAGGCGCTTATCGGGAGGAGTGTTGCTAATGTATTTTGCACTCTTTCTCTTAAGATAGTATTCATTTCTGAGTAAGGGTTCTTGTCGTGTGCAGTGCCAATATTGTGAATCTGTTGGTCTGTTCCTTGCACGTCATGAGTGAAATCCATTATTCCAACTCTGACCATTTTAGTTTCTTCTGTACCATCGGGCATTTGTGTTGTTCTGGTTTCATATAAAGGACTGACTGCTTCTTGATATTCTTTGTCTAACTCCGGAGTCCATAGTTGCACATGATCTTTGACTTGATCAATTGTTGGTAAGTTGATTTTACTTTCTGTTACAGGTTTGCTATCAAGCGCGCTTGTATCTAAAAGCTCAGGTGTTGCTTGATGGTTTTCAGGAGAATCTATGCCTGATTTATTGCCAGTTGATTTTAGGTCTGACTCGTCCATGCTTATAAAAATATAACACTTTTAATCTTGCTTGTTTTTGCTTAATCAAGATGTAAAATCTGTGTATCAAAAATTGTGTTTAGACTTTTTTTAGATTTCATCGCCGACTTCTTTCTACTTGCAACAACAAACCAAATTGGCATAACATTAATTCCTGATGGATATTTTTAACAAAATTATTGAGTATCTGGAACAAATTGCGCATCGTGTTCCTCTTGAAATTTATGTGCTTTTAGGATCTTTTGTCGAAGAAATTTTAGCGCCTATTCCATCTCCTTTGGTCATGACGCTTGCCGGGACTATTGCCAATTCGCAAGACAAGCCTCTTGTTATCATTTTCTGGCTTGCTCTTTTGGGAGCTACTGGTAAAACTTTGGGAGCCTATGTTTTGTATTTTATAGCTGACAAAATGGAAGATGTTTTAGTCTCAAAATTTGGCAAATTTGTGGGTATTACTCACAAGGAAATTGAGAGCATTGGGGCAAAGCTTGATGGGAGTTGGAAAGACAATGTTTTTTTGTTTATCGCAAGAGCTCTTCCTATTATTCCCAGTGCTCCTGTTTCTATCGCGTGTGGCATCATCAAACTAAACCAGAAAACGTATATTACATCCACTTTTGCGGGAACTTATGTCAAAGATTTAATGTATCTTTATCTTGGATTTGCAGGAGTGGGGAATTACAAACAGCTTACACAGGGATTTGAAAGTTATGAAGACATTGGGAAAATACTTCTGTTTGTGGCGGTTTTGGCAGTGATTGTATGGTCCTATGTGAAAAGGTATAGCAAAAAAGATTCTTGATAAATCTTTTACCCTGCTCTTCCTCCTCCACCTCCTCCACCGCCGCCTCCACCTCCAGAAAATCCGCCAAAACTTCCGACTCCTGAGGCTCCATAATTGATAGTAGAGAATACGCTAAATCCGTTTGTAAGATTTGTCATGATGAAATTGATATTGTTTGCGCCAGGCAAATTGGATAAGTAAATATTCTGGAACAAAGCTGAAGAGTCGCTGTCACTTATTGGAAATGAGATTGGGAATTGAGATAAAGCTTTTGCTGATATCCCAAAAGCTGTTCCGTAGACCAGATATTTTTCCCAGAGTATTACCGAATCTATGGGATAGTTTCGGGTTACAGAGTAGTTTTTGAGAAATTTAATAAACGCGAGCCATTTTGCTTTCTCCATAAGCCCAAACTCTGTGAATTTTTGCATATGTGGCGCGAAGAATATTGCTATTACTCCTGTTGCTAGCCAAAAGATTGTGGGGACTATGTAGTAAGTATTTGAAAGCAATCCAATAAACTGCATAGCAAATATTGCGGACACAACAATTCCCGATCCTAATAAAGCCAAAAATCTGCTTACTTGATGTGATTCGTATTCTAAATATCCAAGATTAACCAGATCGTCAACGGCTTGTTTTCTCCAATTATTCCAAAAATTTATTGCTCGTGTTTTGTCATTGTTGATAATTTCTTTTATTGCGGTTAAGGATAAAATTTTCATATGGTTTGTCTGGAAAGTAAATCTGAGAAATAACTTTTCTCTTTTTGATAATTTGGCATTGTCAAAATGCACATTCTTTGCCAAATTCAGCCAAATCTCATTTTCTTGCTTGCTAAAAATGGATCTTTTCTTTTCTCGTGTGATAGTTAGCACTTTCTTTTGTGCTAGTGAAAGCACTGTGGCAACCAAGCTTCTGGTTGTTGGCTCTAAATTGTAGGAAACCAGCGCTTCAGCAAGCGCCGGTTCAAGATCGCTTGGGGGTTCATGGAGTGTGTTTGCCAGATTGACTTCTGGAAGAGGTGGATCATTTCCGATTCTAAACCATAAAATTATCCAGAAGATAATAAATCCGATGGCAAGAAGTGTAAGCAAAGTAGGAATGATGGCTTTTTCTATTGATAATTTTGATAAAAAAGTAAGGGGATTGGCATAACTTTTTTCTTCATCTATAATCTCTTGCAAAGACGAAGTTCCATTCTGCGCATGCAAAGCGTTTTGCAATTTTGGAAACAGTACTCTAACTTCGAAAAATTTATCAGGTGGCAAGTTATCTGCTGAAAATTCTACTTTGCGATTATCTGTAATTGAAACTTTGCCATTTAGCGGACCATGTCCGTAAGCATATATCTGATTGTCTAGAACTGCTTCAGGCAAATAAACGCTTACATTTACTTTTTCTGTCC
This sequence comes from Patescibacteria group bacterium, assembly GCA_025057695.1. Taxonomy (GTDB): domain Bacteria; phylum Patescibacteriota; class Microgenomatia; order UBA8517; family UBA8517; genus JANWVB01. Next base: position 2,567 of record JANWVB010000009.1, on the reverse strand, counting down.
CTTTGTCCCATTCATTGCCAATTGCCTGCCAATAAAATTCTGAAATATCTAGATGATTGGTAATGGCATTTTCTATCGTGTAATTAAGTGTGAAGGTTTTTGCTGTGTTGTGAGCTGAGTAGCGCCACTTGATATGAAAATTTTCTCCTATTGTATAGTAAAAAGTGTTTGGGGTGTTGGATCTGTCTAAACTATAAATTTGCGATTCGTCTTTGAAGGATATATCTTTTATTTTGTAAATGACACAGTTTTTGCATCTTGGGGTGAGCGGTATCCATTGTTCTGCCCATGAAAAAGAGCCATCAAAGTGATAAGTGCGAGTTTCAGAAAATCTTGCGGATCCGTCGGGTAAAAGTTTGATTTCGATATTGGCGTTTTTTATGGAGTAATCTTTTGCCAAAGTTTCTTTTGGCAAGATTAAAGGAAATATAAAAAAAATATAGATAATAAAGCCAATAAAAAAAATTTTTTTGATCACTTAAGATAATTATATCTTTTTTGATGAATGAAATTGCAATAATATAGTGGATTTAGGCTTGTTTTGCGTGATAAAATACTTTGTCAGTGTTTTTCTTTTGTCATACCTAGGAAACTTTGGGAAAAATTTTGTTTTTGAAATTGCATAAATTTAGGATTTTATTGTTTGTGTTAAGTTTTATATTAGTGGGCCCGTAGCTCAGCGGTAGAGCGGCTCCCTTTTAAGGAGACTGTCGCAGGTTCGATCCCTGCCGGGCTCACCAAAATTTTGATTGTCTGTGTTAACAAGTAGACAGAAATTAAGCTAATTAATACAAATGTCACCAATTTTTTATTAAGTACAATTTTGCTAAAATACTTCAGTAGTTTATATTTTGTTTGAGCAAGTTCTCGTAAATTAAATAATTAAATTGTAATTCTAAGAAGGAATCACGAAAATTTAGTTTAATAAGTTTGTTTGTTGTAAGTGGCGATATCATTGCCCGGTCGTCTAACGGTAGGACAGAGGCCTTTGGAGCCTTTAATTGGGGTTCGAGTCCCTGCCGGGCAGCAAAAAAGAAGAAAATGGTAGAAGAATTTTACTTTTTAAATTTAATCATCACGCAGTTTTACGGTTTAGAGAGCTTTATCTTCAAATCTTTATCAATTATCCCCTGAGATCTTTTAGAGATCGATAACGAACTTGCTAACTTGCTAAAACAAATAGTCCTAACACCACATTATATTTGTTTATTAAAAATTCTTGGTAAAATATTTGTTTTCTATATTTCCTCTGAATCCGCAAATACATAGCCAAGCAAAACAAGAGATTCGCAAAAACTTTTAAGTATAATTTTTGAGAAATTTTTACTTTCAAATATTCAATTTTTCAAAAAACTTCAAAGAGCTGTCGAATGGCTTTTGTTGTTCAAAATCCTTTCATTAATATCTTATACTTTTGTGTCTTGAACTGATTTGACTTTTGTGGTCAATACAGAATTAAATTTGCCATTACCCAAAAGTAATATATTTTTTTGTTCCTTATATCTCCCAAAAAGTTTAATAATACGGCTCTTTTGCTGTGGTTTTTATAATAGCTGTAAATTTTCTTTGGAGTTGGTTTTTTTGTTCTTGTAGTGTGAAAAATCGATTAACTGACTTTTTTTAAGACTTTCAAAGTTGTATTTCCCCGATTTTTGCCAATGTGTAAATTATCATACTGGCAAAAATGAAGGAAATTGTCTGTCCGCAAAAGCCGTATAAAAATTTTTTCCCCCAGGATAATCTTATCCTTATTTTATCTTTCAATTGATTTTCAACGAGTAGCCCTGGTAATGCTTGGCAAGAACCATACACAAAAAAGACGTATATCCAAGCAATCAGGTTAAAAGAGGCGAAAATTGCTCCAGACTGCTTTATGAAAATGCCACACAATCCCGAAATTATAAAAATATTGCCAGATGTGTAATCGTATTTGTTAGCGAGAAAAGACCAAATAAAGGCAAATGCAAAATAAAAACCGAGAGCAAGGTATAAATCGATATTTGTGTCCTTGTTTAAAAGGACCTTTTCACTATCAGGTAGATTAAGATTATCTATTATTGCCAAGATTTCTAACAACATTCCTGATATTGTTCCCCATAGGATAAATTTAAGCTTGAGCGGCAGAGGTGTGTTGTCCGATAACCTTTGTAGTAAGTTTTTAATCAACCAAGAATAACCATAAATTGAGGCTATAGTTAAAGAGAGCGAAGTATTATCGGTTAACACAAGAAAAACTGGTATGCTTGAAACAATAATTATCAGAATTTGTTTCAAAAATAAACCTTTGTTTTCCATAATTGTTTTCATTTACCTCTTTGATTAATTGAATTTTGAGCAGACATAGGATTTTTAGAGGAGAAAGTGGTGATTATTAATTATTTTATATTAAGCGCAGGTGATTTGTAAGGTTATTTATTGTGAGTCTTTCTTCGCCGGCATTTTCATGCGGTTACATTGTTGCGTTAAGTTTATTTTCGTTACATATTTTGTTGTATTATTTAAGTTATACTTGAAGTTAAAATCAATTCTATCAGCGATTGTTTTTGTTTAGTGCTACAATTAACTAG
>JANWVB010000099.1 GCA_025057695.1 Patescibacteria group bacterium | reverse complement strand
TAAAAGGATTTCGCGATTTTTTACCAAATGAAGCAAGAAAAAGAGCTTACGCAATAAATGTGATAAAACAAGTTTTTGAAAATCACGGCTTTGAGCCCATAGAAACCCCTGCTTTAGAATATCAAGAGCTTTTGCTTGGGAAATATGGAAGTGAAGCTGATAAACTAATTTATAAATTCAAAGATAATGGCGGCAGAGATATTGCCCTTCGTTATGATCAAACAGTACCCACAGCTCGCGTTTTGGCAATGTATAACCAAAATCTTCCAATGCCTTTTCGACGATACCAAATCCAAACAGTCTGGAGAGCAGAAAACACTCAAAAAGGAAGATACAGAGAATTTTTACAATGCGACGCGGATATTTTTGGCAGTCACGATCCGCTTGCCGATGCGGAATGTATATTTCTCGCTTATGCGATTTATAAAAAATTAGGATTTAATGAACTAACAATCTATTTAAACGATAGAAACATACTTTTTGATATTCTAGAAAAAGTAGGAATTAGCAAAAATTTGCAACTTTCAGTCATTCAATCCATAGATAAGTTAGATAAAAAACAAGAAGAAGAAGTGGCAAGTGAACTTTCCCAAAAGGGATTAAGCGCAAAAATAATCAACAATCTATTTAAACTTCTGAAGTATCAAGTCGCAAGCGATTATCTTGAAAAGGTAATAAAAAATTCTAAATCTCTAGGCGTGCCAGAGAGTTCGATAGCCTTTTTGCCAGCGCTTGCTCGCGGGCTCGACTACTACACTAGCACAATTTTTGAAATCAAAGCCAAAGGCTACGAATCAGGATCATTGCTTGGGGGAGGACGCTATGACAAGCTTATCGCAAATCTATGCGGCATTGACATTCCAGCGGTTGGTTTTGCAATTGGATTTGACAGAACAATTGACGCGATGACTCAACTTAATTTATTCAATCAAAGCGCGGGTAATTTAGGAACTTTGGTTGCAGTATTCTCAGAAAGCTTGCTAGAAAAATCTATAGAAATTGTAAATCTGTTAAGAAATCAAGAAATCAGCGCAGAAATTTATCCAGATGCATCAACAAAACTTGACAAACAGTTAAAGTATGCCGATAAAAAGGGATTGACATGGTTTATTGTAGTAGGACCATCCGAAGCGGAGAAAGATACCGCAATCATCAAAAATCTAAAAACTGGACATCAAGAAGAAGTAAAAGCAAAAGAAATTTGCAAAAAGATAAATCAATTTTCTTAAAAAACTAAAAAAACAAACTTGCGGTTAATAATTTCTTGCCCATGAATCACAAACAATTCGCATTCTTTCTCCTTTTTATTGTTTCTTTGATATGGGGATTCGCGGCAGTGGTTATAAAATTCACTCTTGAAGGCATATCTCCTCTCCCCTTTCTGACCTATCGGTTTTTGATATCCGCGTCAATCGCAATAGCAATCTTTGCTCTTACGAAAAACAAATATAGTTATAAGCCAAAAACATGGCTTGGGATTTTCATATATTCGATTTTGTCCACTACATTCGCTTTGGGATTCCTGTTTCTGGGGCTAGATAAAACAACAGTGCTTGAGCTTTCCTTAATCACTTTAATCGGACCACTTATTACTTCCTACGCGGGAGTAGTTTTCTTAAACGAACACATCACAAAACGGGAAAAAATAGGCACATTGATAGCTTTTTTAGGAACAATATTTACAATAGTCGAACCAATACTTAACGCGGAAGATAACTTTAGTGGCATAACCGGCAACATCTTGCTTTTTGTCTACCTAGTGGTAGAAGTAGCATCTGTAATTTTGCTGAAAAAGCTGGTTAGAGAAAAAGTACCACCACTTTTTTTGACAAATATTTCTTTTACCATCGGATTTATTGTTTTAATTCCCATTTCGTTTGTGTCTTTGGGAATTAACAAATTT
>JANWVB010000098.1 GCA_025057695.1 Patescibacteria group bacterium | reverse complement strand
ACTTGCCCTCCATCAAAGGATTTTCTTGGAGGATATATTTTTTCACACTTACCTTCTTGTCACTGTCTAATTCCAACCAAACCCACCCACTTCCAAAAAGCGATAAAGCGGCATCTGTAAAAACTTGTTTAAAATTTTCAAAATTGCCATAACTTTTGTTAATTAACATTTCCACTTGTTTATCCGGCGTAGACCCGCCGGCTTTAAGAGAATTCCAGAAATGTGAGTGATTGTAATGCCCTCCTCCATGATTTTTTACAACCTCGCGCAAAGGTTCAGGAAGTGTATCAATTGCTTTCAATAATTCTTCTATGCCTTTATCTTGCAAATCAGGATACTCAGAAAGCGCGGAATTTAACTTATCAACATAAGCTTGATGATGCTTGGTATGATGAATAATCATAGTTTGTTCGTCAAAATACGGTTCTAAGGCATTATATTTATATGGAAGATCGGGAAGCACAAACATAATACACAAAAATAATACTTACTAAAACGGAAATAATCAAGATTAATACCCTAGAAACTTTCTTAGAATCACAAAAATTATAATTGCAACCACAAGAGGACTTGACAGAGGAATATACATTGTTCTACCTGCCTTGCGGACATATATGTCACCTGGAATCACAATCGGGACTTTCGTTCTCGCCGACAAATAATAAACAATCCCAATTGATATAACATAAATCAAACCAAAAGCCTGCAACCATTGCCAAAAAGTTATTACCCTGTTTGGGTCAGATTGTAAAGGAAACATATAGCTTTAATTATTTTTATCACTTATAAACTTCTCTTGCAATTGCCTTATGTTTTCCTGCATTATGAATATGATTATGGAGAATTCTAATAGTACAAATAGTCAACAATCACTACAACAAGTAGGAAATTACAATATACAATCACCATCGGTCACAACAAACACAAACATGGTAATTACCTCAACGATTAGCCCATCCGACAACAAACCTAAATTGTTTATTATTGTTGCTATTTTGGTTACGATTATATTCTGGATAGGCGTCGGCTATTTATATATCACAAACCAAAATCTGAAAGAAAAAGTTACAAAATCTCAGAATCTAAACATAGCTCCTTCGCAATCTTCAACACCATCTTCTACACCTCTTGACGAACAAATATCAATTGCAGGAGGAAACATAGTCAGAAAAAATGAAAATGGCGAAATCACAATTTTAGTCAACAAATCAGACTATCCATCTACAGGAATCACAGGCTTTTTACGTGTATCGGTCTCTTATGATAACAATTTAATGTGCTTTGAGTCCCGATCTCCTGCCAATAAACCAGCTTTATACATTGCTGATGTCAATGGTGGCAATGTCGTAGAAGTGAGCGCGAATAAAATAAATTGTTTATGGGCAAAAAGCAGCCAAGGAATATTTTATACTGACACACCCATAACCACAAATCCTGTAGATATATACATGTACGATATATTTACAAAAACTGAAACCAATTTAACTCAAACAGTTAAACCACCAAGTGGGACAAGACAATTTGCCTTAGTTTCAATTTCTGACAATGGGCTAATAACTTGCACTTTTAAAGATTTTAATAATAAAACGCAAGAGGAAGTAAATTCTGGCAATTGCACAATTGATATATCGGGAGAAAATCCTGTTTATTCTGAAGAATAAATTATAATCCCAACTTCATAAAGTTGTAAAAGCCAGCCCCAAAATTTCAAACTAAAAAACTCTATACAATGAACAATTTGCTCTTTGGCTTCATTGAATTTTATAAACTTAGCCTCTAATTACTCCTTCAATAGTTGCAAATTATTATAGATAATGCTAGAAACATACTAAACAACAAAGTATGGCAAAATTAGTTTTGCTCATAGAAGATGATCTTGATATACAACAGGTTTTCAGCGAAAAACTTAAATCAAAAGGCTTTGAAGT
>JANWVB010000097.1 GCA_025057695.1 Patescibacteria group bacterium | reverse complement strand
TGATGAACATGAAAATAAAGACAAATAGATGACATAATTAAATTTAAAAATTTAATGACAAAAATCAAAGATTAGACCAAACTTCGATAAACTTTTATACATTCATCAGCTGATTTGTGCCAATTAATATTTATAAGCTCCTTTTTACTTTCTGCCCGCAAGACCTTTCCCAAAGATTTGTATTTAACAAGGGATAGAATTTTATTTGCCATCTCTTCGGTATCCCAAAAATCAACCTTCAAAACATTTTGCAAAACTTCAGAGACTCCAGACTGTTTTGAAATAAGAACAGGAGTGTTATTAGCAATTGCTTCTAAAGTGGTAATACCAAAGGGTTCAGACACAGAAGGCATCACATAAAGATCGGCAGTTTGATATATGCGATCTTTTTCTTCGCCCCTCAAAAATCCTGTAAAGATCATTTTGTCAGCTATTCCCAATCTTGAAGCCTCGTAAATCATAAAAGGCATCATGTCTCCATCGCCAACCACCACAAATATAATTTTTTTGTTAAATTCCAAAGCTCTTTTCGCGGCTTTTATAAAATACTCAGGACCTTTTTGCAAAGTAACCCTACCTAAAAATAACACAATTTTATAACCCATTTTTTTAAGTTCTGCTAAAGCTGGAGAAAGTTTTTGCGAACTTGTTTTCTCTATACCATTATAAACTACAGCTACTTTTTGAGGTGGTATTTGATAATTATCGACAATCATGTTTTTCGTAAAATTGCTGACGGCAATAATTTTATTTGCTAACTGTAATCCTTCTTTCTCTATTGCATAGACATAAGGATTTGGAAAATTTCCTCCAGTCCTATCAATCTCTGTTGAATGAACATGCGCAATTAGAGGAGTTTTTGTCTTTTTTTGAGCAACAATTCCTGCCGGGAATGTCATCCAATCATGCGCGTGAACAACATCAGCCTTTTTTAGTTTTGCTATTTTTTCTATTTTCTCGGCAAACTTCATTGCACCACGAACAAAATCAGGAGGAAAATCATCCATTAAAATTTTCAAAACACCACCAGTCAATCCAGTATAAGCAGATTTCAAATTTTCAAATTCAAAATCAGTATCTAAGAAATAAACCTCAAAACCCGGATCTTGTATGTTTATTTTTCTTGGCAGAACAAAAGTTATATTCACACCTTTTTTAGTCAAAGCTTGAGCAAGACCTAAACAGGCAACGCCTAAACCACCACTATTATGAGGCGGTAATTCCCACCCAAGCATTAAAACTTTCATACTGTATTGTCAAAAAATCAAGCTTTTTTTTATTGTTAATATGTTAATACCAATATAGCAATATATTTTTGCAAAAATAAAGAAGGAGAATGTGCCGAAGTACCAACTAATTTGATTTTTCTATTAAGAACGGTTCATTATCACTTTGAAGTCCCAATATTTTTACTTTGTCTCCAGAATTAATTTTGCCAGACAAAATTGCTCTGCCAATAATATCACCAATTATTAAATTGACAACTCTTCGCATAGGACGAGCTCCAAAAGCCGGATCGTAACCAAGCTCAGCAAGTTTATGAACAGCAGAATCTGTAATTTCTAAATAAATATTCTTCTTTCTCAGATTTTGAGCAAAATCATTTAGCATAATTCTTGCAATTTTATACAATTCTTCCTGTTTCAAAGGCTCATAAACCACCACACCATCAAAACGATTTATAAACTCAGGAGCAAAAATATTTAACCTTAGCACATAATCAACAACACTTTTCTGCAAAGTTTCGCCAGAAATTCCTTGAGAAACTAGTTGTCTTATATATTCTGCTCCCGCGTTTGAAGTACCAATTATAAATATATGTCTGCAATCAATTTTTTTCCCAAAAGCATCAGTAATAGTTCCTTCATCAAGCATTGCCAAAAATAAATTAAAAACTTCTCTTGACGCTTTTTCCAATTCATCAAGCAAAAGCAAACTTGCGGGCATATTTCTTATCGCAGTAGTTAGAATACCAGGCTGATTCTTTAAAAACGAACCA
>JANWVB010000096.1 GCA_025057695.1 Patescibacteria group bacterium | reverse complement strand
AATCCCAAGAGTAAACTTTTTTGAACTCCAAAATACCGTCTTTCCCTTTTAAAAAGAGTTCCAACTATCATCAAAATAGATCCCAAAGTCAAACCCACGATTATACCATTGACTGAGAAAAGCGCTGCCTTGATAACTGACTCAAATGCTAATGCAACTGAAATAAATACACCACTGCAAACCAAACTGTTTCTCAAAAAGTGCTTATCAAAAAAAGTTTCTTCGGATTTAACTAAACGACCAAAATAAATTAGCAGAGCTGCAACACTTGAGGCCTGAACTATAATGGAATTGGTAACTAAAAGTTCTTGTTTTAAATCTAATAATTTACTTGCAAGGATCAAATGAGCGGTTGAGGAAACCGGCAAGAATTCAGTCAACCCCTCGATTAAGCCGAGAAATATCCCGCTCCAAATATCTTTGATATAACTGCTATTATTCATCTTTGATCATTAGCGCAACTGGTTTGATCTCAAACTTGTCAACATACCCATGATACCTCGCGTAAGGAGGTAGAAATTTGTAAGGCCTAAAAGTTTGTGAAATAAAATTTTCCAACTCTTTTTCCGGCAACAACAGCAGGTATGGTGGACTAACACGTTCTTTTTTTGTTCTTATTTTTTGGCCAAGATAAAACTCCGCTCCATAAAATTGATAATTCCAACTAAATACCGGCAAATTGTTAGCATTAATTTTCCTGATCCAATCAGCAAATCTTTCATGAGATAAAAGTTTACTAATTAAGACACCGCAAAAAGTATTAAAGACTATCATGGAAGTTAAACTTAGGACCAAACTCGCTTTTCTAAATCCTGTAAAAGGATTTATGATGCCTGCCCAATGAAATTTGCGGAATAAGATAAACAACATCAAGAAGCCAAGTAAACACGCAATTAACAAGTCCTCTGTGTATACTAACACCTCGTAACCCCAAGACAATCTGATTGTTAATAATACTGCACTCACAAACAACCCGACCAAAACAACGAACAAAAAAATAACTTTAAATAATCTCTTAAACAAAATTTTTTCAAACCGGTCCTGACTTAAAAAAATCAATGAACTTAAAAAAATGATAAAAAAAGCAGAAACTAGGGCGTACGCAGGTCTCTTGCCCGAAGAGAAAGAATAAAAGAGCAAAGGAATAATAGCGCACAATAAAAACCAAACTAGATTCCTATTTTTTGCAAACTTTTTAGAAAAACTATCAAAGCCATTTATTGAGAGCTTTAAAATATCCCAATTCTTCCAAACTTTGACCAAACGCACAACAAGCGAAATACACACTATCGGGCCTAAGCCAAGGAAAAAAATTAGTAAAAATTCAATAGCACTTTTTGAATGAGGTACCTCGCTACCAAAAAAACGATATAAATTTTCTCGAACAAAAACTCTTAAGAAATTATCTCCAAATTCAAAGTAAACCGCTAAATACCAGAAACTAGAAATTATTACTGAAACAAAAATTATGAATGCAAAATGAAAAAGCACATTTCGATCCCGAGTAAAAACGAAAAACAGAGCCAACACTAAACCCGTTAGGATTAAAGCTACCGGCCCTTTTGTCAAAACCGAACCGGTAAGACACAAACTTCCAACGACAAATCCAATAATCTTGGATTTAAAAGCAAAAGTTAGCCACGTGATAGCTAACAGAGCGGAATGCAACATATCGAGGCGAGCCACCTCACTTAAAGAGATAAACATTGGAGAAGTTAAACACAACAATCCACCAACCAACGCGGTAAGTTCGCCAAAAGACCGAGCACAAACTATGTAGAACACTATTAGTACTCCTAGTCCAGCAAGCACAGAAGGCAGTCTTATAAAAAGTTCGTTCAAGTTGCTCAAACTAAAAAGGCAAACCAGCCAGTAGTACAAAGGCGGCTTTGAACTCCTATTTTCATCGTATCCTATTGGCCATAACCATTCGCCATTACATGCTCCCAGAGCGTTTAGAGCCTCCCTCGCCTCCCCTCTTGTGTAAAAATCAGCCAGCCAAGCAAAAGGTATGACAATTATAAGGTACAAAAAGACTAAATTAACTATCTTGAAT
>JANWVB010000095.1 GCA_025057695.1 Patescibacteria group bacterium | reverse complement strand
AACACTGCTACAGATCTGTACAAGATGCTAGACATTAGATTGCGAAAAAACTTACCTAGGCCTTCTACACCTGAATCCCGTTGCCTCCTCGGTGTAAACGCCGTTTCCAAAAATTCTTCGTATTTTTTAATTGATTCTTATCGTCAAGCGTTAGCTAGAAGCCTATTTTCGGTGGTTTATTTTAATGACTATCTATTATCGGATAGCCAGAGGAAATTAAGGTCAGATTTGTCTCACTCAGAGCTAGGATTTTTGCCCGACGATGGAATTCTAAATATTCATCCCATCAAGCCCATTTTTGGCAAGCCATACAGATGCAAAAACATCGGGTCATTTTTCATGGAAGCCAAAGATCTTTCAAGAGAAGGCGTAGGAAATCCGCTCGTAAACGAAGTCTCAGGCCAATCGCAACTTTTTTATTTATGGGCCAAAAGAGAGTGTTGTTTGCTTGGAAGTCCTCAAAATGGATTTCAGGACTATGGTTAGACTTATTCTTTTTTCTTTGGCTATTGCGTTTACCCAAAACAAAGATGTACTGCCTGTACGTCAGGTTATTCTATTGGTTAAGCCCGATAAGCACTATAAACAGCTAGATTTTGCGAAGGAACTCATATCCAAGAATATTCCCACCTTCATTCAATTCAAATATAACCAGCTTGATGATGTCGAAAAGGCTATCAATTTTATGCTAGCGGACGCGCTAAGTACAGAAACTTTATTAAAAGTTTTCTTTGCTTCGGTGCTATTGCAAAATGGGGACACATTAAGCGATGAAGATAACAAAAAAATTGATGAAATTAGAAATCAAACAATTGAGTCCATTTTAACTCAAGACCCATCTTATGCGTTCGTTACAAAGCTTTTCAGCTCATTTGGTTTTAACACAAAGGACCCTCGATTTGACTTTGTAAAAGACTATCCATCTTGGATTATATACATTAATAGACCATCTTCAGATAAACCAGAGATGATAATACTTGAAGGATTTGAAGATAATATTCTTAAGTTCATTGACACAGAAAAAAAAGTTCTGAAGTTTGAAGAATTGAAGAATACTTTAGATAGTGACCAGAATAACGCTAATAATTTTTCCAGAATGTAAGCTCGTAGTTAAGTATACTCTTAGATAAAGATCTTTCCACTTAAGTGTTTACGATAATCTGGTTTGGCATTTAGCGATTTAATTGACTATATCTCTGTGTCTTTGTCTTTTGGAGTTTCTTATCGTATAGAACACCCCAACCACAAGTAAGATTACCTGAAGCTTAGCTAATAGAACAGGGTTTTTTACATAACGGGCGGTTATTTCCATTGTGGAAGTGTTTCTAAGTGTCTCTATCGCAGCTCGGAGACTGCCATCTATGCGTTTTAAGGCGTGGGCAATTTTATTACTCTTGGTTTCTGAAAGTCTTTTGAAAACGCTTTCAAATTCCGGTGATCTATCGAAAAGATTCAACTCTTCACCTAATAGAACTAACACCGCAGCTACAGCAGGAACAGAGACTCCTAACTGTCTTTTTGACGCCAAATAGTCAATATTGACTAAAGTTTTAGTTGGCTGTCCTATAACGTATAGTAAACCTTCTAGCGTCTGAGTTGTTCTATAAAACTCCTTTAATACTCCTATATCTTCCGTAAAATGTAGTGTTGGATCTCCATCTATCAATTTCTGCATTGCTATACTTTCAAGGTTTTCATATAGCTTATCGCCAAGATCTTCAGGATTATTACCTGAAACTAAAATATCCCATAAGGCATGTTTAGTATTGGGGTCATTTTGACTTGCTGCTACTCTTTCTTCTTCCATAACCTCCAGAGCTGTAAAAAAGTCATCAATTGATAAAGGAATAGCCTCATCATAATCATGCCATCCCCTTTTTAAGTGATAAGCCACGACAGCTTTTGAGACAGAAAGCTTTAATCTTTTTGCTTCCTCGACACTTAATCTTTCAATGTTTTCCCTTAGAGTTGCCGGCACTTTTTCCAAAATCCTTTCTATAGTTAATGTTTTGTCTGCAAGTTTTAGTAAGTGATCTAAAAGCTGGCTTCGTTGTAGTT
>JANWVB010000094.1 GCA_025057695.1 Patescibacteria group bacterium | reverse complement strand
AAAGCACATAAAAGGAGTCCTGCACCTAACAGGTCGAACTCGTGCCCTGAAACATCAGATTTGACTGCGTTCACTATTTTGGTCAACGATAATGTGTCCAAGTAAAAAAAACTACCTGCGATCAAAATCAAAAACCCTAAGTCTCCAACTCTATTAAAAAGAAAAACATACTTTGCTCTGCTCTCAGACTCTAGTGTCCCGTAAAACCGGACCAAAAAATATGACGAAAAACCCAAACCTTCCCAAAACACAAAAGTTAAAACCAGATTGTCCGATAAAGTGAAACCAATCATGCTTAGAGAAAATACCGCTAACCAAAAGAAAAAATATCCTCGATATTTAGTTATGTAAAAAAAACTAAAAATACCAACAAAAAATGACATCACAGCGACTAAAATCGCCAATTCTAAATTCGAGTAGCCGAGGTCAAAATTTATTACAATCTCTTCGTCCGCCAAATTGAATATTTTCATCTTTCAATCCTGTTCAATTTAAGTTGAGACGATGTAAGAATCACAGTTTCAACAACAGCCAATGCTAGAAAAAACAAGACCGCTAACAGAAAATTTAAAGAATTTGTTTGCGAAAATTTTACAACTGCTCCCAGAATCACCGCGTTGAGAATAAATTCCAATCCGACCAAAATCATTAGCGGAGTCTTTTTTATTAAAATCATAGTTACTCCAGAAGCAACCATTATTGATATAGCCAACTTAACCATGATGTCTTCCAACAATTAAAAGGTAAACAACTAATGCGCAATTCAAAATAACTCCTATCGCAAGTAAATGCGGTAAATAGTCTCCGCTTAGCGCATCTCCAAGCTTTGCGACATTCAAGGTAACTGGAGTCCAAGTAAAATCCGGCAAACTAAAAAAAACCACACAAAAGATAACCAAGAAAACCATCGAGCCAAAAATTAATTCAGATAGAGATTTTGAAATTTCGTTTTTCAAACCTAAAATCATTATGGTAAATAGAATTAGTACAATAATACCGCCTGCGTAGACTGCAATTTGAACAAGTCCTAAAAATAACAAATTTTTCAGAATAAAGAAAAATCCAAGAAAGGAGGTATTTATTGCTAAACTGAGAGCGCATAATAAAACATTCTTGGAAAAAACTGCAAAAATCGAAGATAAAATGACAATTGACAAAACCGCAAATTCTAGAAAGTCAACCATTTTATACCGATTACAATAAACAGATTCACAATACTAGCAGGTAGTAGAAACTTCCAACATACAATCATAAGCTGATCATATCTGAATCTAGGCAAAGTCCACCTTACAACGATTTGAAACAAGCATAACAAAACGATTTTAATCATCAGAACAATATGTCCTGCGAAGAATGAAAAAAAACCAGCTTCACTATAAATTAACTTACCAAGAAAAGGCATGTTCCAACCACCAAGAAAACAGATGGCAATAACTGCACTCAGCAAAGCTATTTCAGCAAATTCGCCAAACCAGAAGAGCAAAAATTTCATGCCGGAATATTCCGTAAAATATCCAGCCACTAATTCGCTTTCACTTTCTGCTAGATCAAACGGACCACGTTTTGTTTCAGCCATCCCTGCTATCAACAAAAGTAAAAAACCGAGAGGCATAGTGAAAAGTCCCCAAACCATCTTTTGAGCCTCTGCTATCTCATAAAGATTTGCACTTCCGTAATAAACCACAATGGAAATTATTGTTATCCCGATTACCAATTCATAAGAAAGCATTTGAGCCGATGCCCTCAATGATCCAAGAAAAGCGAATTTACTTCCTGAAGTCCAACCAGCAAGATTTGTTCCGTAAACAGCAACTGTTGTAAGAGCCAACACTATAAAAAGATCGAAATCAGTGGAAATTAGGTGAGGTTTTATTAAGTGATCGGATATTTGGAAACTCGGCCCAAAAGGAATCACCGCAAAACATAGAAAGATTGGGAATGTAGCCGCGAAAGGCGCCAAGTTATGAAGAAAAGAAGATACGCCTCTCGGTTTAAAATCTTCCTTCGTTAAAGCTTTTACAGGATCACAAAACAATGTGTTGAGCAAACCAGTTTTTGCCAAAACAAAAATGAGAGGCCTAAGAAAAAAAAGCCATTTAGGAAGAGTTAAATCCA
>JANWVB010000093.1 GCA_025057695.1 Patescibacteria group bacterium | reverse complement strand
AATTAAAGTTAATTTAGTGCAAAACATTATCTCAAAAACGATAAAAAACTTTCTCTGTGTATGTCAGAATACCACAAAATCAAACTTTACTGCAAGTAAACATAGTATGTGAGCACGCATAATCCCATTTTATGCAGTAGAAAATTTCCGCCTGGAAATTCAGATCGTCATTTCTATTGCATTAGTGTTATAAACAACATATTGAAATTCTCAAACGTACCCTCTCGTGATTTCTAATGGATAAAATGGGATTGTCAGCAAAAAAAAGATTATGTTTGAAGTATAACTTCACTTCAAGTATCAATTTTATAAATTATCATGTGTGGAATTTTTGGATTAGTTGCTTCTGATTTCAATACTGAAGATCTTAAAGAGGCCACAAGAACTATCACTCATAGAGGTCCTGACGCTGAAGGTTTTTTCATGGATTCGTCAGATAGCTTCAATGTGTGTTTAGGACACCGAAGGCTGAGCATTATCGATCTTACAGAAAATGCAAATCAACCTTTTTTTTCTTCAGACGGTCGCTACGTTATGGTCTATAATGGAGAAATTTATAACTTTAAAGAATTACGTATCAAATATAATCTTACAACCAGGACAAAAAGTGATACAGAGGTTATAATTGAACTATTTGCCAGATACGGAGAATCCATTGTTCGGGAATTGAATGGTATGTTTGCTTTTGTTGTTTTTGACCAAATTGAAAAAATCATCTATGCATTCAGAGACAGATTTGGAGTCAAACCGTTTTTTTATTACTGGGATAATTCCACTTTTGTATTCGCTTCCGAGATCAAAGCAATATTAAAGGCATTAAGATATCCCCCGCAGACAGATATGAGTGCGCTTGGATATTATTTAACATTGGGGTTCATACCTGCCCCGATTACCATATACAAAAAAATATTTAAACTCGAGCCAGGCCATAGAATAGTATATGACATTAAAAAACAAAATTTTTTTTTCTCTCCTTACGTAAACTTATCCGAATTTATTTCACAAAAGACGGAAGAAGACTCCGACAATATCGTTGAAAAAGTCGAGTCACTGTTATTAAAGTCTGTTGAAAGACAAATCATATCGGATGTTCCAATAGGAATATTTTTAAGTGGTGGAATTGATTCCAGTCTGTTAACAGCTTTGGTACGTGAAGTAAGCGAAGAGAAAGTAAAAACTTTTACTTTAGGGTTTTCTGATTCGCAGTTTGATGAAATAAGATATGCTCGTAAGATTGCAAAACATTTAGATACGGACCACCATGAATTGGTTGTTTCAGGTCAAGATTTGATTAACAATCTAGATTTTGTTCTGCAATCTTATGATGAACCATATATTATTTCAGCCGGATTTTCAGCTTTTGCGTTATCAGAATTCTGCCGACGCTATGTTAAAGTGGCACTTAGCGGGGAAGGAGCAGACGAACTGTTTCTGGGTTATGGTTTTTACAATTGGGCAAAAAGATTGCATACATTTCCATTTAGGCCGTTTGCTGCAATGATGTACAAGGTTTTATCGTTGAGCCCTGATAGCTATATTCGTCATAAAGCGGATCTATTGAAGCTACCCAAGGATTACGAGCAACAACATATTTTTACTCAAGAGCAATTTTATTTTTCTCGAAAAGATTTAACAAAAAATTTTTCCCCCGATGTTTTTGTATCTGACTTTAAACATTCCAATGTATCTTATCCTGCAACCAGGCTATTTAACTCTGTAGAAAAACAATCGTGGTTTGATATTCACAAATATTTGGTAGATGATCTTTTAACAAAAATAGACAGAGCTAGTATGGCTTATAGCCTTGAGGTGCGTGTACCTTATTTAGACAATGATCTGTTCAATTATGTTATAAACATCCACAGTCGTTTTCGCATGAAAGGTAATCAGACAAAATACATATTAAAAAAAATAATAGAAAAATACATACCAAAAGAACTCACAGAAAGGCAAAAATGGGGCTTTGCCCCCCCTATCAGAAATTGGTTGAAAAAAGAATTGAAATTCATGATAAATGATTACCTCTCAGAAAAAATGATAAAACGCTATGGAATTGTCAATTATGAATATGTTGAAGAATTAAAAAACAAATTTCAGCAAGGTCATGAATATATCTTTAATAAGTTATGGTTGCTGATTTTGTTACATAAATGGCTTGAAGATAGAAAATAAAAAATTGAATTAGGCATTTAAGCGATAATCATTTTATATGTTCTCGGCGGGTGTGCGATCATTCTTCTCATCAGGTTCTCGAAGATGCCCTCTTTCATCAAGTGCCTGTTGTAGCGGTAACAGTACT
>JANWVB010000092.1 GCA_025057695.1 Patescibacteria group bacterium | reverse complement strand
GATTATGATTATATGATTATTCCTGACGAACTTGTGTTTTTTTTATTAGGCGTTTCAATTTTGCTTTTAATTTTATTTAACAATGGCTTTTTATATTCTTATCTATTCTCTGGATTTTTGGCGTCTAATTTTTTGTTGCTTTTGCACTTTGTTACAGGGGGACGCGGCATGGGACTTGGAGATGTCAAGTTGGCATTGCCTGTGGGAATAATTTTAGGATTAAGCGGAACTATATATTGGCTTATGGTTAGTTTTGTCGTGGGTGGTATATTTTCTGCTTTTTTGTTGTTTGCCAAAAAAATAAAATTAAGGTCCAAAATTGCCTTTGGTCCGTTTTTGGTAATTGGTTTTTTTATCACACTTGCTTTTTTTGATAGATTAAGTTATTTCTATCAATTCTAGATCATGAGATTTTTTAATAAGAATGAACTTTTAGCCGTTGGGGTTGTCTTGATTGGCGTTTTCGTATTTATGATTTCAAATCTTTCAATTGCCGAAAGAAAAGCGCGTGATGCTCAAAGAAGAGCAGATCTTGGCTCAATCGCGGATGCGTTGGAAAAATTTAAAGAGGAATTTGGATATTTTCCTCCATCTATAGATGGAGCAATTGGAGCGTGCAAGTCAGAATCTTTTGATGAAAAAATAGATGAAATTTTATCAAAAGAACCTTTTTCTCAATCTGATTATATTGCTCTTTTAGGACCTTGCAGTTGGGGTGTGGATGGGTTGCGCGATCTTGTTGATGCTTCCCACAAACCGTACCTTACAACTATACCTAAAGATCCCAAAACAGATGAAGGCGCAAAATATTTGTATTTGTCAAGTTTAAAAAGATATCAGTTATACGCATATCTGGAGGGTGGGGAAAGTGAAATTGGTTATGATGCAAAAATTGTGGCAAGAGATTTAAAATGCGGTCAGCATGTTTGCAGTTTTGGCAAGAGTTTCTCAGAAACTCCTCTTGATCGCAGTATAGAGGACTACGAAGCGGAATTGGCTGAGAAGCTGAAGAATTCCAACTGATAGCTTAGTGATTAGAACAAAGTTTGCAATATGCAGAAAGGCAAATAATTTTGTCTTTTGGTTTAAGTAAGTTTACCTTCCATAAGAAGCAATTATCTACTTGATAAATCTGCCTTTAGTATTGCTATACTGGATTAGGAGGTTTGGTTTCTTGGATAATCTATGAAAAATTTTCCTCAATTGTTAAGTCTTGACTATCAAATTAAGTTAAATTTTCGTTTTTTAAATCACAATCGCAAAAAAGGTTTTACAATTATTGAGCTTCTAATTGTTGTGTCAATTTTGGGTATTTTAGCCACTTTTGCTTTGAACACTTTTCCGTCTGCTAGACAAAGAGCGGCAGATGCAAGACGGCAATCCGATCTTAAACAATACCAAGCGGCTCTTGAAGCATATGCAAATAGTAATGATGGCAGGTATCCTGCAAGAACAACGGCAGTTGCCCCTTCTGAATTGTGTGGATCTACAAATCCCTTAAGCAGTTTAAGCAATTGCCCAGTTGACCCTACTAATGGCAATGATACCTGCGGCTCTGGGAGTGGGTCTTGTTCTTATGTTTATAGATATGTTACCAATGCGCTAGGAACAGAGTATGCTTTGTGGGCAAGATTGCGAAGACCTTCTGATATTCCTCCTACTAATTTGTTTTTTATTATTTGTTCTAATGGGCGTACAGGTACAAGCACTACTCAACCTAGTTCAAGTAGTATTTGCCCGTTATAGTTAGTTATAGTTAAAAGTATCTTATAATCTTATGGTTAAAACTTTAAATTGCATTTGCTGTCAAAACAAATTTAGAGTAATTAAAATTTTCACAAATAAAGGTTTTACTTTAATTGAATTGCTTGTGGTGATTTCGATTATTGGCGTGATAAGCGCTATGTCTCTTTTTGCTCTGCAAAGTTCGCGCGAATCGGCAAGGAATGCCAGAAGAAGAGCGGACTTGGAAACTATCCGATCGGCTCTGGAAATGTACAAAGCTGATTGTAATCAGTATCCTGCAGCTTCCGGCAATGCAGTGCCTAATCCTTTGACTTCAAACTGTACTGGTAGCACAATTACATATTTGTCTTCCGTGCCTACCGATCCTAATTCCGGTAATTATTATTACAGAAGAATGAGTGCAACATCCTACGAGCTTTGCGCGAGATTAGAAGGAGTGAGTGGAACTACTGCTTGTGGTGGAGCAAGTTGTCCGGGCGGAGCATGCAATTATAGCGTTACCAACCCCTGAAATGCTTTTTGTGTTATATTAGATTTAACCATGCCCTTGCGTTCTTCATCGGATTTTTATAGTGAATTTGGAAAGCAAAACAGGCGGCTTTTTGGATT
>JANWVB010000091.1 GCA_025057695.1 Patescibacteria group bacterium | reverse complement strand
TTTGTTAGAGATTAAAGTACCAAAGAATTATAAAAATTATATCCGCCAGAATAAAAATTGCAAGAATGATAAGAAATATTCTTTTTAAGTTTTTTATATTTTCTTTGTTTTTAATTTCTTGTGTTTTGTTTTCAGATTTTGCAATAATGTTAGCAACAAGACCACTTCCATAGTTCATTGTGGCGCTCAAATTATTTTGATTTGCGTTAAGAAAACTAATACTCGCGCTTTTTCTTATGGATATAACTGGAGTTTGCGGCACTAAAATTTTTCTCGTTGGTCTTGTGTTCCTATAATCCTGCATATTCCCACTTTTGTTTTGATATGACATTATTGTGTTAATTTTCTCGTCTGGAATTGTGCTTTCTGACAGGATTGGATCTTTTTGTATTTCGTTTGTTACAATTTTAAAATTGTTTTTTGCATGCGAATTGTCTGGTTCTTTCGCATCTAAACTGATTGGTTTTTTAGGTTTTGGTTCATTGTACCTTTCGTATTTAGTATCAAAAAGATTATCTAGATCTGTTTTTCTAAAGTACCTATGTCCGCCGGGAGATCTGGTGTCTGAGATTTTTCCCGCTTTTGCCCAACGACGTAGTGTATCTATGGAGACACCTAGGTAATTAGCTGCTTCTCCAATTGACAAAAATTGTTTTATTGGCTGGTTTGATTGTAGGTTGTTATCCATTATCTTAAGCGTATTCTTGCCTAGATAAAGTTCAATGTCAACTTATTTTGATTACAAAGTTTTTATTTGCGGTGAAGAAAGGCTTGTGAAACTTTGTTTTAGCGTTAATGCCAATTGTTTTTAATTAACTAGAATTTTTGACTAATTTAGAAATTTTACGGAGCGCAAATACAGGATAATTCTTGACACATATACTGATGATAAGCGGATTTAAATAATACATTATTTTATGAAGATAGTCATGGCGCGGGGATTGGAGTGGTGGGAGTGGGTGTTAAAGTTGTGTTTGTAGGCGACCTTCTATTGTTATTGTTTAAACTTTCTGATGGCGTTGATGGTGTTTGGGTTTGAGGTGGGGCGGAATTTTCTGGCAAGTCAAGAGGGGGAGTTATAGGTTGAGCTTCTGTTGGTGGGGTTAACTCTTCTGCTGGTTGTGTGCTTGCTGATTTTTGGGCCTTGAAATCATTGAGGGTTTTTACTGCCAATTCATAATCGGGCGTATCTTTTTTAACTAAACTTACCACTCTAGTCATTTGATCAATCGCCGCGTCGTAGTTTTTCTTTTGGAAGTAAGCATAAGCTAAATTAAATCTTGCGTTGGCGTAGTCTTGTTTTAGAGAAACTGCTGTTTCAAATGCTTTGATTGCGTTATCATAATCTGCCTTTGCGTAAAAAACTCCTCCATATAAAACCCAAGTAACAGGATTGAATCTATCCAGATTTATAGCTTGTCTGTAAGATTGAGCCGCAAAATTTTCTGCTCCTTCGGCAACTCCGATTATTGACCGATAAACGCCTGCCAATAATTCCCAATTTCCGGCTCTTTGGGGATTTAGTATCACAGCGTTTTTGGCGGCTTGTATGGATAATTGAATCAGATTGCCAATTGCAGACCTTTGTTCGTCCGTGATTTGACCTCCAGCTTGAGTTCGTGCGTTATTGACAATGGCATTTGCAAGCAGTAAATTTATTTGCGCGCTTATTATGTGATATCTATCAACATATCTATTTTTTTGAACTGTTTTATTTAACAATTCCAGTGTTTCCTGAACTTTGTTTTCCTTGCGAGCTTCTAGTGCTTGAGCAAAATATCTTTCTGCTTGCACTATTGGCAAGCCGTTGTATACCACCCAAAGCACAAACGCAAAAAAGGGAAGAGTAAGCACAACCGCAGGCATTCTGGAAAATGCTGATCCTATTGTTAATTCTTCATTTTCGTTTTTGGCAACTAATGTAATACCCATCTTTTTTGTGTTGGAAGCAAGAGCCAAAAGAATAAAAAGACTGTAGAATGTAATTGTGCTTGCGGGGAAAAACACAAAAATAAAAAGCAAAACTACAATTGAAGCATTTCGCAAGATTTCTTTCTGCTTGCTATCTTTTGATTTAATGTTTTTATACACAAAAAGCATTAGTACCAAAAAGGTTGACAACCCGACTATGCCAACTTCAGTAAGAACGCCTAAATACTGACTTGAAGCGCTTTGATACCTTAGATTCCAAATGTCTGTTTGGTTGTACTCTATTGGTTTGAACCTAGAGAACGCGCTCAAATAATTGCCGGGCCCAACGCCCCAAATTGGCGAAACTTTTAACGAATCAATAGCGATTGTCCAAGAAACTTGATAAGAAGGCATTTTATGAGCAAAAGGTTTACCTGGTAAAACTTGCGAGAGACACAAAACAAATCCCGCTACTGCGGATATTGTTAATACCGCAGATACAGTTTTTAATAGATTTGATTTGAAGGACTTAAATGCATAAACTCCGTATATTATCAAACAAAGCAGGTA
>JANWVB010000090.1 GCA_025057695.1 Patescibacteria group bacterium | reverse complement strand
AGCCGCCGGCGGCGGCTCGCAAGGTGGTTGCTGTAAGGTTTGGAAGGATGAGGTTTTCGGCTGCACGGTCTACGTATCGGCAAACCGAAGGGGTTGCAGTAAAGCTTGGATGGATGAGGTTTTCGGGGCGCGCGCCTTTCGCGCGCGCCCCGAATAGTTCAAAAACATATAAACATATATTTATATATAAACTCCCTGGACCTTGCGCCTCTCGTTTCGGGTATTGCCGAAGGCGGGGATTATAAAGCACAAAAGTTCAATCGAAGAACTGCACTTGAACCTACCACAAAACTGTCATAGAAGCACGTCAGCCCGCCTGACGCAAACCCCTTGTGCCTGCTGCACAATTCTCCAAAGCTAACACATTCTGTGTATAAATCAACACCTTTTCCATTTGCTTCGTATCAACTCCCCATGCAAGGCAAAAAACAATCAAAATCAGTTGCTTTTCTTTTTTCGGCTATCCTACACTCCTCTAAGTATGGGATAAGCAAATGCATTACCCACCCGGAAAATTTTTATCCGACCAATCTATTTTATTGCGGAAGGGGTTGTGCAACGGATACCCGTGTTGTGCGTTCGTGCTAAACTTGCCATAAAACAGTTTCCTCTCAATCTTCCACTAAATCCATTAGTCGGGATAATGCGATGTCTGCTGCAATTCCTCTTGCAATTAAATCAATAGTGTCGTGAACCATTTTGTCTATAATACCTGTTTTGAAACCAAGTTTAAGTGCTGTGATTTTGCAAAGTGCAATTTCATTTTGATGCAGTTCGCCATTTACCATCATTACCATAACCATGTCATAAAGTTGTTCAATTCTTTCACGAAAAGATTCAGGTGGATGAAACCCAATACTTTCTGGTCTTACAAAAATTCGCCTTAATTCATCTTGTGTCAAACCGCTTTTAATGCCAATTTGAAATATTAAATCCATCTCACTTTTTTCAAGTGTGCCATCGGAACAAGCCAAAGCAACTAAGTTCCTAATATGGCTTAAGCGTTTCTTTTTGTCTCTGCTGTCAAATAGTTCAAGTAAGTTCATTTTATAAAGGTTTTAGGGTAAATATTCAATGTCAACACCTCTGTCGTGCATATGTAGAATGCA
The DNA here is from genome assembly GCA_025057695.1 of Patescibacteria group bacterium. Classification (GTDB taxonomy): domain Bacteria; phylum Patescibacteriota; class Microgenomatia; order UBA8517; family UBA8517; genus JANWVB01. The sequence goes on along the minus strand of JANWVB010000090.1, from coordinate 1,404 downwards.
ATTAGCAACTTCTCCATTTTTTAAATTTATTGTCAGACCGTAGTCGGCAAATGAAGCTCCCATAATGTCGTGACCGTAACCGCGCAAGACAATTTTGTTATTGTCGCTTTGTATTACCTTCATTTGTTTGGGAGCCATTTGAACATTGTTCTGCCAAACAGGGTGATTGCCATCCAAGTTATAAATAGTAACAGTATAACCTTCGCCACCACTGATATTGGGTTCAACTTTAACTGCTCTTGCTGCACCTCCGTGAGGACCTGAAACATGTTTGCCATTTTCATAACGAAGATGGTCTGATGATTTGAAAATGAAATTTAGATTCATATCTTTTGTTTTTATTGGTTACATATTTTTTAGCATTTGTAAAATCATAGGAGCCTGTGCAACTCCAAGTTTTCCCGCCTTTTCAATGTAGGGAATTCCTTCTTTTGGTTTTCCTGATTGTGCCAAAGCAAGCCCCATTGTAAGAACAGCATTAGGATAATTTGGGTCAATTTGAATTGCTTCGGCAAGGTATTTAATACCTTCTTCAAATCTTTTCAGTTGCGTTAAAAAATTTCCAAGGTTTCCGCAAACAACTTTTTTATCAATGAATAAAATGTTGTTTTTGCCAATACCAATATGTTCAAGATTTAATCCTGGATGATTGTCATGAGATATTTTCAACCACTTGACAGCATTTTCAAAATCTTTTTTTCTTGAATAAACCATTCCAAGGCGGTATGCAGCAAGAAAATCATTAGGAAGCAACTCCAAGCTTTTTATAAAATCTTTTTCTGCTTCAAGGTCATTGCCCATGTCCTCATATGCAGTGCCTCGCATAGTGTAAAAGTTTTGATTCTTCGGCATAACAATGATTGCCTTAGTAAAAGCCTCAACTGCACCACGATAATCTTGTTGCTGATATTTCTCCATACCGATTTGTGATTGAACCAACCCTTCAGGATGCACTTCTAATTCCTTACCGAGAATATTAATTTTCTGCGGTTCTTTTTTTTTTGAATAAGTCGTCAAAGATCCCCATTTTCTAATTTTTTATTTATCGCTTACTCTATTCGGTTTTCAGCATCCTCGTTTTTATTAAAAGAGATTGTCCGTTTTGTTAAAGCACAAATGTATAAAGTTAGCACTGTCCCCTAGCATGACGCACAACACTTTTCTTGCCGCTATACTACAAAATTTATTTGAATTCTCCACATTTATTGCGTCAATCCTCAAAAATAGTTCGACATTCCGCCACACGTTGAAAATACTGCTATAATAAGAGATTTTACGCAATTACTCAAAATTAAGCGGTATGCACTCAGCAACGTGAAAACCTATAAGAAAGCGCTGATATATTTTTTGCGCGCATCCTCACATAAAAATCCTGAACAGGTTGTCGTAAAAGAGTTCCAAGCT
>JANWVB010000008.1 GCA_025057695.1 Patescibacteria group bacterium | reverse complement strand
AAAGAAGAAAGGGAGTATATTATTCCAAAAACGATACAACTGGCAATAGAAGACAAGCAGTTTGTTGAAGCTGGAATGCCTTTGGCTGTTGGGCCTCTTGATGTGCGGGAGATATTAACAATCAAAGGTCTCCGCGCTACTCAAGAGTATCTTGTTAACGAGATTCAAAAGGTTTACGAAAGTCAGAGTATTCCTATAAACGACAAGCATTTTGAAGTTGTAGTAAGAAAGATGAGTGATGAGGTAAGAATATTAACCTCTGGAGATACATCTTTATTGCCAGGCGAATTAGTTGATAAGGCTTTATTTGAAGAGGAGAACGAAAGGGTTTTAGCGGCGGGAGGTGAGCCAGCGACAGCTCAACAAGTAATATTGGGTATCACCAGAAGATCTTTGTTTACCAGGTCTTGGTTGTCAGCGGCTTCGTTCCAACAAACTACCGATGTCTTGACAAATGCTTCTCTTGCCGCGGAAGAGGATCCTTTATATGGACTTAAAGAGAACGTGATTATAGGAAGATTGATTCCTGTTGTTCCTGATAAGATCGCGAAATCTCAAGAAAGTGATTTTGCGCAATTAGGTTAAGTAAAGTATATTGCGCAAAAATGCTGTAATTGCATTGATTGTTTTATTAACTTTTTGTATGCCAACAGTATCTCAATTAATTAGAAAAGGCAGAAAGGCTCAGGTCCGTAAGTATAAAAAGGCGGGCCTGAGAAAATGGTTTAATGCGAAAGATCGTATCTTTAAAGAAATACCTTCTCCTTTCAAAAGAGGTGTAGTTTTGCTTGTTCGTACAATGACTCCAAGAAAGCCAAATTCGGCTCTTAGAAAAGTTGCTCGTGTTCGGCTGTCTAACAAACAGGAAGTTACAGCTTATATTCCTGGAGAGGGGCATGATTTGGCTGAACATTCAATAGTTTTGGTGCGTGGCGGTAGAGTTAAGGATCTTCCGGGTGTAAAATACAAAGTTGTCAGAGCTAAATTTGACACAAAAGGGGTTGTTGGCAGAAAAACATCGCGAAGTATTTATGGGGCAAAAAAAGATAGCGGACCAGCTGTCAAGGCTTAAAACTAAACGAATATGGCAAGAAAAGGCGTAATAAAACTAAGATCTGTGGCGCCAGATCCGATTTATAAAAACAGGCTGGTTGCCAAGCTGATAAACCGTGCTATGAGAGATGGCAAAAGGTCGGTTGCAGAAAAGCAAGTTTATAAAGCGTTTGAGTTGATTAAACAAAAAGGCGAAGAACCAATGCGTGTTTTTGCCGATGCTATTGAAAACATAAAACCACAAATGGAAGTTCGAGCGCGTCGAGTGGGAGGTGCTGCCTATCAGGTGCCGGTTGCGGTTAAAGGTTCTCGCAAGGAATCGCTTGCAATAAGATGGTTAATTCTTGCTGCAAGATCAAGATCTAATTCAGAATTCCACACTTTTGCAGAAAAGTTGGCGGCTGAGATTATAGATGCCGCTAGAAACGAAGGAGGGGCTGTCAAGAAAAAACAGGAAGTTGAAAAAATTGCCGAAGCAAATCGCGCATTTGCTCATTTTAGATGGTAGAGGTTGGTCTGATCTATATTATAAAAAAAGCTTTGGTTTGTTGAGGTTAGGACTCGCCTTTTTTGTTGTTTTATTTTTAAAATATTAAGCTATGACACAAGTAGCAAAGAAAAAAGGTTCGTTGGTTGTATCGTCCACAAAGGACAGAGATCTTCCTATGGATAAGATAAGAAACATAGGAATTATTGCTCATATTGATGCCGGAAAAACAACTACCACAGAGACAATTCTTTATGAAACTGGTAAAACTTACAAAAAAGGTGATGTGACAGAAGGTGATACCGTAACAGATTGGATGGAGCAGGAAAGAGAACGCGGTATTACAATTGTCTCTGCCGCCATTACCACTTTTTGGGAGCTTAAGCAAGATGAGAGTTGTGTAGATTCAGGTCGTTATCGAATCAATATAATTGATACTCCTGGTCATATTGATTTTACTGCAGAAGTAGAACGTTCATTGAGAGTTTTGGATGGCGCTGTGATGGTTTTTGATGGTAGAACAGGAGTTGAAAGCCAGTCAGAAACAGTTTGGCGTCAGGCGGATAAGTATAACGTTCCTCGCGTGTGTATCCTAAACAAGCTTAATTTGATAGGCGCCGATTTCGAGGGTAGTATTGACTCGATACGTGAAAGATTAGGAGCAAATGCCGCTCCCATCCAAATACCTGTAGGGCTAGAACATGAATTAAGGGGGGCGGTGGATTTGATTAAAATGAAGGCTTTTACATATAAAGGCATAGAAGACAAATATCTTACAGAAGAAGAAATACCAGACAACCTTTTAGAAATGGCGCAAAACTATAGAAGTCAGTTAATCGAGCGTGTTGCTGAGTTTGATGATGATCTTTTGGCAAAATATTTAGAAGGTCAAGAGCCTACACAGGCTGAGATCAAAAGAGCGATTCGTGCAGGCACTATAAAGGGTAAGTTTTTCCCTATCTTGGGTGGTGATAACAGAATGGCTACTGTGCAACTTCTTTTAGATGCCATTGTTGAGTATTTGCCTTCTCCGAATGATTTACCGCCCATAAAAGGAATAAATCCTAAAACAGGTGTAGAGGAAGAAAGGCGTCCAAGCAATAATGAACCATTTTCCGGCTTGGCATTTAAAGTGGTTACCGATCCTCATGTTGGCAGATTAGTTTATGTGCGTATTTATTCGGGCACTTTAAAGGTGGGAGATGTAATATATAACGTTACAAAACAAAAGACTGAGCGTATTGGAAAACTGGTTTTGATGCATGCTGATCAAAGGGAGCTGATAGAACAAGCTTTTGCAGGAGAAATAGTTGCTGTAGTTGGAGTTCGTGACACATCTACCGGCGATTCGATTACGAATGTCAACCACCCACTTTATTTGGAATCTATTTCTTTTCCTGAACCGGTTATATCCTTGGCAATTGAACCGGCAACAAAAACAGATCAGGAAAAAATGGGTTTGGCCCTTCAGAAATTATCTGATGAAGATCCAACATTTAAAATCAAAACCAATCCTGAAACAGGGCAAACTCTTATTTCTGGAATGGGAGAATTGCAATTAGAAATTTTGGTAGATCGTATGAAACGAGAGTTTGGGGTAGATGCAAAAACTGGAGCGCCGCAAGTTGCTTATAAAGAGACAATTAAGAAAGTCGCTACCGGAGAAGGAAAGTATATTCGCCAAACAGGCGGTCGTGGGCAATACGGACATTGTTATGTGCGTGTCGAACCACTAGGGCGAGGAGAAGGTTTTGCTTGGGCATCTGAAATAAAAGGTGGAGTAATTCCTCAAGAATATATTCCAGCTGTCGAGAAAGGCGTGAGAGAAAAGCTCGATCGTGGTATTTTGGCAGGATATCCGGTAACTGATATCAAAGTCACAGTTTATGATGGAAGTTTTCATGAAGTAGATTCATCAGAGATGGCATTTAAAATAGCAGGCTCTTTAGCTGTAGAAGAAGCGGCAAAACATGCTGATATGGTGCTTTTAGAACCAATAATGCGCATTGAAGTAAGCACGCCAGAGGAATTTATGGGTGATATTATGGGTGATATTTCTAGTAAGCGCGGGCAAATATCCGGGACAGAGAAAAAAGGTAACTTGGTGTTTATAAATGGTTATGCTCCTCTTGCAGAGTTGGCAGGTTATGTTACCAAGATAAGATCAATCTCGCAAGGAAGGGCTTCTTGTTATATGGAACCTTCTCATTACGATGAAGTGCCGTCACATATTGCAAATAACATTATCTCTGCTAGCAAGGGAAACCAAAACTAGTTTGGTTTGATTTAGTATATTGACAAGTTAATTTCTGATTTTTAAAATACCTTCGGTTTTGGTTAAAAAAAATTTACTTATTTACAAAAATTTTCAAACAATTTAAACTATCTAAAGTTTTTACATTTAAATTATATGGCAGGTGATACAAAGCAAAAATTTGACAGAAAAAAGCCTCATGTAAATATAGGCACTATTGGTCATGTCGATCATGGCAAGACTACATTGACTTCTGCTATTGCAACTGTATTATCAAGACAACCAGGCAATGACACCAAGCCTATCGCCTTTGATCAAATTGACAATGCTCCGGAAGAAAAGCAAAGAGGCGTTACAATCAATATTACTCACGTTGAATATTCTACTGACAAAAGGCACTATGCGCATATAGACGCTCCAGGTCATGCAGATTACATCAAAAACATGATAACAGGCGCCGCTCAAATGGATGGGGCTATATTGGTTATTTCAGCGCCAGATGGGTTGATGCCACAAACACGAGAACATATTATTTTGGCTAGACAAGTTAATGTGCCATCGCTTGTGGTGGCTCTTAATAAGATTGATTTAGTTGACGACGAAGAGCTAATCCAGCTTGTAGAAGAAGAAATTAGAAGTGTTTTAACTAAATATGGTTATCCCGGAGACAAAACTCCTATTATTAGAGTTTCCGCAACTAAAGCTTTAGAAGGCGACAAAAAGGCTGAAGAAGGTATTTTAGAGTTAATGAAGGCAGTTGACGAATTTATACCCGAACCAGTTCGTGAAGTGGACAAGCCGTTTTTGATGCCTATTGAAGATGTGTTTTCTATACAAGGGCGTGGTACTGTTGTTACAGGAAGAGTAGAAAGAGGTAAGCTTAGCATAAGTCAGGAAGTAGAAATTGTTGGGCTTAATCCGACTAAAAAGACGGTTGTCACTGGTCTTGAGATGTTTAGGAAGACTCTAGATGAGACTGTGGCTGGAGATAATGTTGGTGTTTTGTTAAGAGGAATTGACAAAAATGAAGTAGAAAGAGGTCAAGTTTTGGCAGCTCCAGGAACTATTACTCCTCACACAGAATTTGAGGCAGAAGTTTATATTCTTTCCAAAGAGGAAGGTGGTAGGCACACACCATTCTTTTCAGGTTATAAACCTCAATTCTTTATTCGTACAGCAGATGTTACTGGTGAAGTGACTTTGCCTGAGGGAATTGAGATGGTAATGCCAGGAGATAATGCAAGAATGAAAGTAAAGCTTATTGTTCCTGTAGCAATGGAAGAACAATTGCGTTTTGCTATTCGTGAAGGTGGAAGTACTGTAGGCGCAGGAGTAATAACGAAAATTATTGCTTGATTTATAGTTTTCAAGCTTTTTTTTGCTTCCGTTTCTATTGCACATTTAAAACTATGGCGGCTTTAGGAAGAATACGTGTAAAGTTAAAAAGTTATGATCATAGAGTTATTGATGATGCTGTTGCCAAGATTATAGATGCCGCTATAGCAACTGGCGCCAAAATATCTGGTCCAATTCCCCTACCAACTAAAAGATCTGTCTATCCTGTTTTAGCTTCTCCATTTACTGACAAAGATGCGCAAGAGCATTTTGAATTATTAGTACACAAGAGGTTGATTGATATACTGGATCCAAATCCGCGTACTATTGATTCGCTTTCAAATCTTGATCTTCCTGCCGGTGTTTCTGTTGAGATTAAAATGTAATAAAAGCTTATAATCTTTTAATCATTGAAGCTTGCAAGGTTCAATGATGAAGAAATTGTTTGATAAAAAAGTATTGTTTTATTTTAAAAAAAAATTTTATACAGTACGCAGAGTTTTTTCTTATCTTTTTTGAGCAAAACGGTTCAACCCTTCCTGATAAGTAACTACAGGAATATTTACGTTGTAAACTTCATTGACCATTTGCGCAAATGTATTCGGGTCTGTTCTGTACTCATCGTCCTCAATCGTGTCTAAAGAATGAAATGTAAATATGTTCCATGTACCCTTGTTTTTAGATTCTTCCGCCCATTTCTTGACTTGTTGGGGAGTTGTAGTGTTTGTTATACTTCTCACTCTAATTTGGTAAGGCCAAGAACCTTTGGGATTGTCGCCTATTTCATATGGTCTCATGGATGCATAAATAGACGAACCAAAAGCTAGAAGATTTGCGTTATAGGCTCCGTACGGAAAAGCAAAGCTATTTACTCTAAAACCCCATGAAGTCAGTCTTTCTTTGGATAGAGCAATTTCTCTTTGTGCGCGGGAATTTGTCATGGTAGTTAAGTCATTATGAGAAATTGAATGTGACACTATTTCCCAACCGTTGTTTTGCAGTTCAGTAAGTTGGACTCTTCTCATAAAACCTGAATTGCCGACGAAATTTGTGACAACTCCTATAACTCCGGGCCAGTTTTTGGATTTCAGTATAGGATACGCAACAGAATAAGTTGTTGCCTCTCCGTCATCAAACATGAAAGTGACAGCTCCTTCTGTGGAGGTATGTTCAATGGCGGTTAGATCATCAAAGTGGGCAGTTCCTTTACTATTTCCCAAAATTGGCACTATGAATATGTGTGAGATTGGCGCGTCAATTTCAGAAAGAATGCCTGTGTTAAATCCTATCCATCTCCAATCAAACGTTCCTGTATTACTCAGTGAATTCCAATAAACTACTTTGCCAGAAGTAAGGTGTATTTCAGCATAAATACTTGCGCCATACCAGCTTGATGTATTTGAGATTTTTTCGCCTTTTACATAACCACCTATGAAAACTGGTTTTATTGAAGTTTGGTTTAGATCAAGACGTTGATAAGCTCCGGAAAAGCCAGTATCAGATGAATTTCTTAAAGTGATTCCCCATGATCCTGTTTTTGAATTATTTGTTCTAGTATATCCGCCCATAAAATCTTGCCAATCATACGCTTTTTCAACACTTGTTCCCTGTTCTTCAAAGCTTGTGTTTATTAGTGTGTCTGATGAATAAGTAGCGCTAGGCTTTGCTAGGGCAAACAATGTTAGTGAAAGAAAAGCAAAGATGAAAAGAATATTTAATTGAGTTTTAACATTAGAATATCTCATCTAGGATATTATACCTATAGGATGGTAATTTTCAAGATTCGATTTAGTGTTATAGGAGGAGCGTTGGAGTAGGATAAAGTCCCATAATGTTTTATAATTTACACACAATGAAAAGAAAATTAGCGGTATTGATACCAGCCTATAATGAAGAAAAAGTTCTTCCTAATACTCTTGCTTGTTTGGTCAAACAAGTTCCTTATTCAGATGTTTATGTTATATCTGATCAGTCAACGGATGCAACTGAAGAAATTGCAAGATCTTTTAATGTTAATGTTTTGCGCAACAAAATTCGCAGTGGAAAAACTTTGGGGATAGAAAATGGACTTAAGCATTTCAAAATTTTTGCAAGATATGAATATGTGATGATTTTAGATGCGGACACTTATCCTTGTGATAATTTTTTTAACTATATTTTTGAAAAATTTAAAAAAAACAAAAATGTTGCATGTGTTTGTGGGCAAGTTTTAACTCAAGATGAAGCCAATATATTTGTTTACTACCGGAGTTTAGCTTATTTTGTTTGGCAAAATTTGTTTAAGAACATATTATCTCATTTTAATGCCATATCCATAGCTCCAGGCACTGCGACCGTTTATAAGACAAGTGTTTTGATGAAAATTAGACTTGATCCAAAAATATTTATCGAAGATTTTGATATGACATATCAAGTGCATAGGAAAAAGTTAGGAAGAATATTGTATGCTTATGAAGCTAAGGTTGTGACTCAAGACCCTGATAATTTGCGCGATTACATAAAACAACTTACAAGATGGCAGATAGGGCAATATCAAACTATGATGAAGCACAAAGTCCCATCAAAATTAAAGGGACTTGATATTTCTGTAGTTGCGTTAATTTTGGTGGATATGTTGCATATATTTCTTATTTTAATAATAATCCCAGCAGTAATTGCCTATTATAAGTTTTTTGGAACGATAAATTTGTTAGATCCTTTGTTTTTGTCTATATTCTTAGATATGTGGATTTTTATAGGAATGGGAATTATGCATTTTTTGACAACAAGATCATTTGCCGTACTTTTATTAAGTCCTTTCCTTTGGCTGTTGCAATATTTAAACATATACACAACTATCAAAGCTTTGTATTTAACTTTTTTTGCAGAAGTTTATGGCGCTTGGACAAGTCCAAGCCGAAGAATTATGCGCGCATAGCTTGCAAGAAATGATTTGAATTTGTTATAATTCCTAACAATCGTGATGTTGGTTCGTATCTCAAGCTTCACGTAAGTTTAGCCGGATTTGCCTTTTAAGTGGGCGCTTCAGGCGCCTTTTTTTATGTTTAAATTTTTAACATGTTAAGTGCTCTAATTGGCATAAAAGATAAAATGAGTCAGACCTTTTTGGAAGGTAAAAGGATTTCTTTTACTGTGGTGAAGGCTGACACCTGCGTTGCTACACGCATAGATAATGTGAATGGCAAATACATTGTTCAGTTAGGTTGTGGCAAGAAAAAGGTTAAAAATATTTCCAAACCAGTTCTTGGTCAACTCAAGGATGTTATTAAAGATGCGAAAACTGGTCCTAAATTTTTGAGAGAGGTGGTTAGTGAATCCGATCCCGGTTTTGCTGTTGGTGACAAGATACAAGTTGAAAAAATATTTAAGAAAGGAGATATTGTGGCAGTGACAGGTGTCTCAAAAGGCAAAGGTTTTGCAGGTGGCGTAAAAAGGTGGGGTTTTGCAGGTGGACCTAAAACTCATGGACAGTCTGACAGACATCGCGCTCCTGGTTCTATAGGACAAGGCACTACTCCCGGTAGAGTTCTAAAAGGCAAAAGAATGGCTGGGAGACTTGGGAGTGAAAGAGTTACTATCAGAAATTTAGAAATTGTAAATATTTTGCCTGAGTCTAACGAAATTTGGGTTTCTGGTTCCTTACCTGGTACAAAAGGTAGTTTTGTTTTAATAAAAAAAGTTGGAGTTGGTAAAGTTTCTGAATCAGAAAATAGTGAAGAGTCTAAGAAAAACTAGAAATCTTTAAAATCTAAATAAAGAGTCTAAGATAACGCGATTATGAAATTATTTCAGTATGATGCTAAAACTCTAGAAAAAAGTGAAATTGACGTACCATTATTGTGGAATGGCGAGCCTAATGTGAATTTGTTGTCTCAGGCAATGCATGTTTATAAAGATCGATCTTATAAGCCTTTATCTAAGACTAAAGGCAGAGGAGAAGTTAAGGCATCCACAAGAAAGATTTACAGACAAAAAGGCACTGGCAATGCAAGGCATGGAAGTGTTTCTGCGCCAATTTTTGTAGGTGGTGGCATTGCTCATGGTCCTGACAATGTTAAAAAGGTTCTTTTATTGCCAAAAGCAATGAGATTAAAGGCTTTAGAATCGGCATATAAATTTAAGATGGCTCTTGGCAAATTAGTTACAGTTTCAAACCTTTATTCCTTGTCTAAGACTAAACAATTGGCTGGTTTGGTTAAGAAATTAAGACAGGATAATAAGAATACCAAGTCTATACTCTTTGTGATAGAAGAGCTTGACAAGTCTTTTATCAGAATATTTAGAAATCTTCCTGATGTTTTTTTTGTTTTATCAAAAGATGTGAACGCTTATGCAATTTTGAAAAATAGTTTGGTTGTTGTTGCTAAAAAAGACGAATCTGATAAAAATGCGAAAACTAAAAAATCCCAAAAGAATGCTGATCAAAAGAATGTTTCTCATGGTGATGTGAAAAAAGTTAGCAATTCGAAAAAATTAAGAAATAAAAAGTGAACAACATGTATATTAAACCAGTAATTACCGAAAAAGGCTTAAGTAGTGCAAAAGATGGCAAATATACTTTTTTGGTTAAGCGTAGTTTAACAAAACACCAAATTCGATTGCTTATTCAAGATGCATTTAATGTCCATGTTACTAAAATTGCGACCGCAAATAGAAAAAGAGAAGTTAAAAGAACTCACCGGGGGCAGAGACAAATTACTCCTGCAACCAAAAAGGTAATTGTTAGTTTAAAGGAAGGTGAATCAATAGATTTGTTTGAGGTGGAAAATAAGTAAAATGTTTATGAAGTCTTTAAAAACTATACTGGCAAAAAAATCTGGCAGAAATTCCTCTGGGAGGTTAACAGTGCGTCATCAAGGTGGTAGACATAAGAGATTCTTGCGCAAAGTTGATTTTAAGCGAGATAAACGTGATATATGGGCAAGGGTTGAAACAATAGAGTATGATCCAAATAGAAATGCAAATATAGCAAGAGTTTTGTATGAAGATGGAGAAAGAAGATATATTTTAGCGCCATTGACTTTGACGATAGGTCAACGTATCTTAGCATCTGCGGATGCTCCGATAGAGGTTGGGAACGCTTTGCCTTTAGGGAAAATACCTATAGGCACCTTAGTTCATAACATTGAAATTCGACCTGGCAAAGGAGGGCAAGTTGTAAAAGGAGCTGGAGCGGCGGCTGTCGTTCAGGGCAAAGAGGGGGATTATGTTTTAGTCAAACTTCCATCCACTGAGGTAAGAAAATTTTTATCAGATTGTTATGCAACAGTGGGTCAAGTTGGCAATATAGAAAAAAGAAGTGAGATTGTTGGGAAAGCTGGCGTTAGCAGAAGAAGGGGTATTAGACCTTCTGTGAGGGGAACTGCCATGCATCCAGCGGCTCATCCGCATGGCGGTGGAGAAGGCAGAAGTGGAGTTGGATTAAAATACCCAAAAACTAAGTGGGGCAAAAAGGCTGTCGGCAAAACCAGAAGCAAAAGAAAGTATTCAAATCGTTTGATAGTTCAAAGGAGAAAACCGGGCAAGCATGCAAAGGATAAATAATTTTGTGATTTATGAGTAGAAGTAGCAAAAAAGGACCATTTTTGGATAAAAATATTGTTAAGAAAATTGAATCTGGACTAGGTACTAAACAGTCTCCAATTAAGACGTGGTCTAGAGCCTGTCAGATAGCACCTTCTTTTGTGGGGAAATACTTTAAGGTTCATAACGGCAGAATATTTATTGATGTTTTTGTCACGGAAGATATGGTGGGCCATAGGCTTGGCGAATTTGCGCCAACCAGAACTTTCAGGGGACATGGCCAGGTTGTGAAGCGCACCATGGATAAAACTTAACTTACTAGTTTGAAAATTTTCAAATATGAAATTTATTTCAACCCAAAAGTACTTGATTACATCCCCTCGCAAATTGCGAGAAGTAGTTTTTATGATCAAAAAACTCTCACCAAGTGAAGCTTTGAATAAAATTTCGTTCACATTCAAAAGAGCTGCTTTTCCATTGGCTAAAGTTATCAAATCGGCTATTGCTAATGCTAAGCAAAAAGGAGTTGATATAAGCGATTTAGCCTTTGAAAGTATTCAAATAAATGATGGACCAAAACTTAAACGTTGGAGGGCTGGTGCTCGTGGTCGTGCCAAACCATATAAGCGGAGAATGAGTCACATAAAAGTTGTTTTGGTTCAAAGACCCAAATCTCAGAATATGGATTTAAAAGTAAATGACAAAAAGGTGTTGAAGTCAGAGAAAAAAATTCAAAGAATAAAACAAAGAAAATAGATAAACATGATTAGTATTTAATGATATATGGGACAAAAAGTAAATCCTATCGGTTTTAGAATTGGATCTTTCCTAAATTGGAAATCAAGATGGTTTGATGAAAACAAAATGAAGGATTATTTGCATGAAGATATAAAAATTAGGCAAACGTTAATGAAAAAACTTGCAATTGCTGGAATTTCATCTGTGGAAATAGAAAGACTTCCAAAAAGTATTACTGTGATTTTATCGGTGGCGAGGCCGGGTGTTGTTATTGGAAGGGGTGGTACTGGGCTTGAGGATGTCAAAAAACAAATTGTTGATGTAATAAGCAAGGTAAGAAAAGTGCCAGCCAAAGATGTGAAGATAGACCTTCGTGTTAATGAAGTTAAAAATCCAGATTTGTCAGCTCATTTGGTTGCTACCAAAATCGCTTCAGAGATTGAACGAAGAATGCCGCACAGAAAAGTTGTAACAAGAGCTATGGAGAAAGTAATGCAGGCGGGGGCATTAGGTGTAAAAGTTGTACTCAGTGGACGTATAGCTGGGGCGGATATTGCGCGTGTTGAAAAATTTCATCAAGGTTCAGTGCCAATGCAAACTTTAAGAGAAGTGATAGATTACGCGCAAGTTCCTGCGCTAGGTAAGCGCGGTTATGTTGGAGTAAAAGTATATATACACAAAAAGAAAGACTCTTAAATCATATTTTTAAATTAAGTGTATGTTTGAGCCAAAAAGAAGAAAGTATCGAAAAAGTTTCAGAGGTAGAATGCGTGGCGTGGCTACATCCGGGTCATCTCTTGCTTTTGGGGAGTTTGGTTTAAAAGCAATGGGACGTGCGTGGTTGTCTAGCAAACAACTTGAAGCAGGTAGAAGAGCTATTACAGGGACATTAAAAAGAGGAGGGAAAATATGGATTCGAGTTTTTCCTGATATGCCAGTAACAGCAAGAGCAGCAGGACAAAGAATGGGTGGCGGCAAAGGAGACATTGACAGGTATGTTGCGGTAATTACTCCCGGAAAATTAATTTACGAAGTCGCTGGTGTCTCAGAAGAAGCGGCTGTTAGCGCTTTGTTAAAAGCTGGTAGCAAAATGCCTTTTAAAACCAAGATTGTAAAAAGGGATTAAGAAATGAGTATATGGGGAAAAAAGACTTAAAAGAACTAGCAAAAAAAACTATTAGCGAACTTAAAAGTTTGCTTGCTCAAAAGAAAAAAGACTTAGTTTTAGCGTCTTTGTCAGTTTTGTCTGGCAAAGAAAAAAATGTCAAAAAAGCCAAACTTATTAGGTTGGAAATAGCTCAGATTTCCACTATAATTCGTGAGAAAGAATTTTTGGATGAAGATTCTTTGTCTGGTAAAAAATAAACAAGCTTAATTATTAATTATTATTGGTATGAAAATTTTTACAGGTAAAGTTGTATCAGTTAAGAATAAAAAAACTGCTGTTGTGGCGGTTACCAGGTTAGTTGCTCACAGAATTTACAAAAAAAGAGTCAAAAGGACAAAAAAGTACCAAGTTCATGATGATGTTGGTGTAACAGTTGGACAAGAAGTAAATTTTGTCGCAAGTAAGCCATTTAGCAAGACTAAAAAGTGGAAAATTTACGTTAAGCCAGATAAGAATTTGAAAAACTCAGAAGAAAAAATTTCCAAGAAAAGTGCTAAGGAAAGCAAGAAAGATGTTAAGAAAAACAAAAAAACAGCATGATACAACTTCGAAGCATATTAAAACCGGCAGATAATGTGGGAGCGAAAAGACTTTCAGTGATAGGTGTTTCATCGAAGGTGGGTAAATTTGCAACAGTAGGCGATGTTGTTATGTGTGTTGTGGATGGTGCTGATCCAAATGGAGTTGTAGCTGACCGAGACAAAGTAAAAGCTGTAATAGTAAGAACGAAAAAAGAAGTTCGCAGAGAAGATGGCACTTATATTCGATTTGATGACAATGCGGCTGTTGTTATTGACAAGCAAGGCATGCCTCGCGGAACTCGTGTTTTAGGTCCTATTGCTCGCGAAGTAAAAGAAAAAGGTTTTACTAAGATTGCGTCTTTGGCGCGCGAAGTTGTTTGAATTTAGATTTTATGATTAAGGTCAAAATTGGCGACACTATTAAAGTTACAATAGGTAAAGACAAAGGGAGAGAAGGTATTGTTGAATCAGTCAATCCTAAGGATATGACTATTATCGTGCAAGGTATAAACATGTATAAAAAGCATGTTAAAGGAGTGCCTGGAAGAGAAGGAGGAATTTATGACATTGCCCGTCCGTTACCTTTTGGGAAGTTTGCTATTGTTTGTCCTAAGTGTAAAAAACAGACGCGTATTGGTTTTTCTGTAATAGATAACACAAAAGTTCGTATATGTAAAAAGTGCAAAAGAGAAATAGATAAGAATTAAGATTTTATGAACAGGTTAAAAGAAAAGTATTTAAAAGAAATTAAAAAAACTTTGATGCAAGAATTTGGAATAAAAAATATTCATGCTGTTCCAAGTTTGGTTAAGGTTGTGATAAACTCAGGCATTGGCGCGGCAACAAAAAACAAAGAGTTAATGCAACAAATTAGGTCGGATTTAGCGTTGATTTCGGGCCAGTTGCCATCAATAAGGCTTGCAAATGTTTCTGTTGCTAGTTTTGGGATAAGACGTGGAATGCCTGTTGGCATGAAAGTTACTTTACGTCGTGAAAGAATGTATGCCTTTGTAGACAGGTTTTTCTCTATTGTTTTACCTAGATTTCGTGATTTTAGGGGAGTTTCTTTAAATGGATTTGACAAACAAGGAAATTATACCATTGGCATTGCTGAGCATACGGTTTTTCCTGAAATAGATTTGGCGAAAAGCAAGCCATTTGGTATGGAAATTACCTTTGTAACAAGTGCCAAAGGTAAAGAGCATGGCAGAAGATTACTTGAACTTTTAGGTATGCCTTTTGAGAAATAGATATGTCAAGGAAAGCGAAAGAAGTCCGTGAGTTGAAGAAACTTAAGTTTAAGGTGCGATATCGAAATCGTTGCAAGTTTTGTGGTCGTGCTAGAGGTTATATGAGAGATTTTGGTATTTGTAGACTTTGTTTTAGGGAATTTGCTCATAAAGGAGAAATCCCTGGTGTTAGAAAAGCAAGTTGGTGAAATTTTTCTTATGACTGTGACTAACTATCCTTTAGGCGATTTTTTAATCAGAATAAAAAATCAAGCTCTTGCAAAAGGGTCAGAAGTTTCTGTTGTTAAAACCAAGATGATAGTTGCTGTGGCAAAAGCGCTTCTAGATTTGGGTGTGTTACGTGAATTTGTTGAAGAAAATGGCAATATTGTTGTGAAATTGGCATATCGCAAAAAGGAGCCTGTTCTGATGGATTTAAAGCTTGTATCAAAACCAGGCTTGAGAATATATATGAGCGTAGATGACTTACTCAAGAAAAAAGGTCCAAGAGTTTACATATTGTCTACGCCAAAAGGCATTAAAAATTCTAAACAAGCAATAAAAGAAAGAGTTGGTGGTGAAGTAATTGCTGAAATTTTATGAGTAGAATTGGAGTATTGCCAGTTAAAATCCCGCAAGGGGTAAGTATAGAGAGAAATGACGTTGAAGTGGTAGTCAAAGGTCCGCTTGGTCAATTAAAAAGAAATTTGCCAAATGGTATAGAAATATCTTTAAAAGATGATGAGGTTTTTGTAACCAGGAAGAACGATTCCAAGCAGACCAAGGCGTTGCATGGCACTACTAGAGCTCATATTGCAAATATGGTGGTTGGAGTTTCTAAAGGTTGGAGTAAGGTGCTTGAGCTAGTTGGCACAGGTTACAGAGCCGAAGTTTCCAGTAACAGATTGCGATTGAATGTTGGTTACTCTCATCCAATAGAAATTATTGCGCCTGATGGGATATCTTTCAAAGTCGAGAAAGCAGATATCACCATAAGCGGAGTTGACAAGGAATTAGTAAGTCAAGTGGCTGCAACCATAAGGTTAAAAAGAAAGCCAGAACCTTATAAAGGCAAAGGTATAAAATACAAAAACGAAATTATTAGAAGGAAAGCAGGCAAAGCATCAAAAGCTTCTGCCTAAAGTAGTTTATGAATACGAAAATACAGCGCAGAAAAGCAAGAAAAAAAAGAATACGGAGCAAAATTTTTGGAACTGCTAAAAGGCCTAGGATGTCTGTTTTTAGGTCAAACAGAGGTATGAATGTGCAGTTAATAGATGATCAGAACCAGACTACATTGATTAGTGTGAATCACAAAGCTATTGATGCTAAAGGAACTAAAATAGAGCAATCGTTTAAACTGGGCGAGAAAATAGCAGAGATGGCGAAAGAGAGAAAGATAAATTGTGTTGTTTTTGATCGTGGAGGGTATCGTTTCCATGGCAGAGTAAAAGCTGTGGCGGAAGGAGCAAGGAAAGGAGGGCTTAGTTTTTAAATTTAGTTTTATGGATAATGATTTAAACCAGAACAAAGAACTGCAAGAAGTAGTAGTAGAAGTTAAGCGTGTTTCCAAAAAGACAAAAGGTGGGAATACGATTAGGTTTTCCGCGCTTGTGGTAGTAGGTGATCAGAAAGGTAGAGTAGGAGTAGGTATGGCTAAAGCCTTGGATGTTTCAAGCGCTGTTAGGAAATCCATTTCTGTCGCGAAAAAGAAAATGATTACAGTTCCTTTGAAAGGTACAACCATACCTTATGATGTTTTTGAGAAATATTCTGCCGCCAAAGTTTTGATAAAACCAGCGCCCAAAGGATCAGGAATTATAGCAGGCGGGCCAGTGCGTGTTGTTTTAGAAAAAGCAGGAGTTAGAGACGCTGTGGCAAAAATTCTTGGCAGTAAGAACAAAACAACTAATGTTTATGCCGCATTAAACGCCTTGAAAAAAATTGCAAAGATAAATCAATCAAAAAACGCAATATAAAAATTATGTTATACAAATTGCCAAAAGAAACTGCGAAAAAATCCAAAAGAATAGGTCGAGGTATTGGTTCAGGCAAAGGTGGGCATACTGTTGGGCGTGGACAGAAAGGTCAGAAATCCAGAAGGAAAGTGCATGTTTTGTTTGAGGGGTTCAAAGTCAAAAAGTCGTTTTACAAAAGATTGCCATTTGCAAGAGGCAAAGGAAAGCTTAAGTCAAGAGAAAAGCCTGTAGTTGTTAGTTTGTCTGATTTGGAATTAATTTCAGATGAGAAAGAAATTAATGTTGACACATTGATAAAAAATAAAATTGTTAGAAAAAGTCAGGCAATTAAACGTGGAGTGAAAGTCCTTGCCAACGGTAGTATTACGAAGAAAGTCAAAGTTGCGTTACCCGTTTCCGCATCCGCAAAGAAAAAAATAGAAGAAGCTGGAGGTGTTGTTCTAGAAGCTAAAAGTTAAAATGCTCGGTTCTAGAAGAAGATATGCTTTTAGCTTTAATTTTTGATTTTTGGGAATTCACATTTTGAGATTATGTTTTCTGAAATCCTAAAGTTTTTTGCGCGGGCATATTCTACTCCCGAAGTAAGAAAAAAGATATTTATAACAGCTCTTGTTGTAGCCGCATATAGATTAGTAGCTCATGTTCCTGCCGCTGGAGTTGATGTGAGCGCTTTAAAAAATTTATTTTCAGGCAGTCCCTTGCTTTCTTTGTTGGATTTTTTTTCCGGTGGAACTTTGGCTAATTTTTCAATTATGGCACTTGGAATTCAGCCTTACATTACTGCTTCGATCATTTTCCAACTTTTAATGTATGTAATTCCTAGTTTGAAGGAACTTTATCGCGAAGGAGAGTATGGACAGACAAAAGTTAACCAATATATGAGGTTGGCTACATTGCCTATTGCGCTTATGCAGGGTGTTGGCACTTATTTTCTGCTTAGCACTCAAGGCGTAATACCTGCTCTTGAACCTATTGCGATAGTTGCTCTTATCTCCACGATGGTGGCAGGAAGCATGCTTGCAATATGGATGGGCGAACTTATAACAGAGTATGGGGTAAAAAATGGAATTTCCTTCTTGATCTTTGCGGGTATCATAGCGCAACTTCCTGTAATTATTGGGCAGTCAGTGTCTGTTATAGAACCATCAGATTATCTTAAAGTTGGCATCTTTTTGTTAATTGCGGTTTGTATAGTTGGTTTGATTGTGTTTATAAATGAAGCGGTGAGAAAAGTCCCAATACATTATGCAAAAACAAAATCTTTATCTGGTTTGCAATCATCGTACCTTCCATTGAAGTTAAATCAAGCTGGTGTGATACCGATTATCTTTGCTGTTTCGTTGGTACTTCTGCCTTCAATGGTTGGCCAATTTCTTGGCAGTACCTCCAACCCTCAAATTGCGAGTTTGGCAACCAAGCTAACTCAAATATTTGATCCGACATCATTTGTATATAACGTGTGTTATTTCTTGCTAATTGTTGGATTTACATATTTTTACACTTCTATCGCTTACGATCCCAAAGATGTTGCAGACTCTCTAAAGAGAACTGGCGGTTTTATTCCTGGTATAAGGCCAGGAGTTCAGACGAGAGATTATATTAGTTTTGTGTTAAATAGAATTACACTTGTTGGAGCTATTTTTTTGGGTTTGATAGCAATTTTGCCTTCATTTTTCCAAAACACAATTGGAGTTGCCAATTTAGCCATAGGTGGGACTGGGATTTTAATTGTTGTGTCCGTGGTGCTTGAGCTTACCCGCGAAATAGAATCTCAATTGGTGATGAAACGATACGACATGCATTTAAGAAAGTAGAATCGGTGGTTTCAAGTATTAAGTGGCAAGGATATAATTTTTTTGGTATGAATATAATTCTTTTGGGTCCGCAGGGTTCAGGCAAGGGTACACAAGCTAGGATGCTTTCAGAGAAATTGGGTTTGGTGCATGTTGATGTAGGCGCGCATTTAAGAAATTTGTCCAAGAATGATCAAAAATTAGACAAAATTATAAACGAAATAGGAGCTCTTCTTCCTGACAAGGAAGTGTTTGCAATTGTCACAAAATATTTGAAAGAGATTGCGCCAGATGGGAGAAATATATTATTTGACGGGTATCCTCGAGGCATAAGACAGTATAATTTGATGAAAAATTGGTTGATAAAAAAAGGGACAAAATTTGATGCGGCAATTTATTTGGATATTAAAGAGAAAGAGTCAGTAAGGAGATTATCTGCCAGAAGAGTTTGTTGCCAGTGCGGAGCAATTTATAATCTTATTACAAATTTGCCACCTCGAAAGGGATATTGTGCTTGCGGTGGCAGATTGATGCAAAGGGAAGATGATAAGCCGCGTGTGATAAGAAAGCGACTTGCGCTTTACTATCAGCAGACGGCTCCTTTGGTTGATTTTCTGACAAATGAGGGGATATTGATTAGAGTAGATGGAGAAAAGCCGATAGAAATTGTTTTCCAAACTATATTAAGCAGACTTGGAATTTAACTTTGAATTGTGTGCAATTTCTTCTATATTTGATTCATGAAAATACAAATTAAAACTGATTCTGAGATAAGGATTATAAAAGAAGGTGGCAAACGATTGGAATTTGTTAAAGAATCATTGCGCGAAAAAATTGCGCCCGGTGTTTCCGCGTTTGAGATTGACAAACTTGCTTTTGAATTGATAAAGAAACAAAGTGCATCTCCGTCTTTTATGATGGTGCCAAATTATTCTTGGACAACATGTATTAACATAAATGATGGTATCGTGCATGGCATACCACACAAGCATCTAGTTTTTAAAAATAATGATATTGTTAGTGTGGATGTCGGTTTGTTTTACAAGGGTTTTCATACAGATACTTCATTTTCAGTTTTATTAGGTGAGGATGATTCAAGACGAAAATTTCTTGAGATTGGTAGAGAAGCGTTGCGTTTGGCAATTAAAAATGCCAAAGCTGGCAATTATGTATTTGATGTTTCTTACTCCATTGAATCAACTCTGATTAAAAACAATCTTACTCCCATTGAAGATTTAGTTGGGCATGGTATAGGTAGGAAGCTTCATGAAGATCCACAAATCCCTTGCTTTACACGAGGACAAATTAGAAACAAAACTCCACAAATTCTTCCTGGGATGGTTTTTGCAATTGAAGTTATGTATAAAGAATATGGTTCTGCGCAAGTAAAACTTGCTAAAGATGGGTGGACAATTACCACCAGCGATGGTAAAATATCAGGGCTTTTTGAAGAGACTGTGATTGTTGAAAAAAGTGGTCCTTTTGTTGCAACTGCTAGACGAAAGTAGATAACTTTTTGCTTTTGGGATTAGTTAAAAACCAAATTTTGGTTTTTTGTAATGTAATACAGATGGCAAATGAGACTGTAACTATCGAAGGGGAAGTGACGGAAGCTCTGCCGAATACGATGTTTAAGGTTAGACTGTCCGATGGGCGGTTAGTGTTTGCCACCTTGAAAGGAATTTTAAGAAAAAGGTATGAGAGAATTTTCCCAGGCGATAGAGTTAAAGTTGAAATGACACCATATGATAAGCAAAGAGGTAGAATTGTATACAAGTGCAAAAAGTAAGTATAATTGAAGTTGTGTTTTGTTTTGAAGTTAAGTTTTTTGTAACCAAATTGGAATTAGAGTAATTTTATGAAAGTTCAATCATCTGTAAAACCAAGATGCAAGGGTTGCAAATTGGTTCGTAGAAAAGGTATTTTATATGTTATTTGCAAAAATCCAAGACATAAACAGAGACAAGGTTAATTAAAAAGATAAGTATATGGCCAGATTGGCAGGAGTTGAATTGCAAGATAATTGGAAAGTTGATTACGCTTTGACCCGGATTAAAGGGTTAGGGTGGGCTTTGTCAAAAAAAATTATCTCTGAACTTAATATTGATCCTTCTTTAAGAGTTAGTTCATTAACATCCGATGATTTGGCAAAAATTGCTTCAGCCGTAGAGAAGTATCCAATCGAAGGTGAATTGATTAGGAAGATAAAAGCAGATGTCAATAGATTGCAAGTGATAGGTTCTTATAGGGGATCTCGTCACAGCAGAAACTTGCCAGTAAGAGGACAAAGAACCAGAAGGAATGCTCGAACTAAAAGGGGCAAGAGAAAGACGATAGGAGCGTTCAAGAAAGAAATGCTGGCAAAAATGGCTGCCGCTAACAAAGAATCAAAGAAATAATAAGTTTTTTTATGACTAAAACCAACAAAACAGAAACCAAATCAAAATTTTCTTTGTCCGAGAGAGAAGATAGAAAAGGCAAAGTTTATGTCACTTCTTCTTTTAATAATACTATAGTTACAGTTACTGATATGAATGGCAATGTTTTGGCATGGAGCTCTTCAGGGAACGCTGGTTTTAAAGGAACAAGGAAGTCAACTCCTTTTGCCGCAACTAGTGCTGTTGATAAAGTCATGAGGAAGGTGAAAGAAGAAAACGGAATCAGTGAAGTAAATATATACTTAAAAGGTCCGGGCGCTGGGCGTGATGCCGCTTTGAGGTCAATAAGAGCTTCAGGAATTTCCATTTCCATGATTGCCGATGTTACTCCAGTGCCTCACAATGGGCCTAGGCCTAAGAAAAAGAAAAGAGGATAATTATTATGGCAAGATATGTAGGACCTAAAGACAGATTATCAAGAAGACAAGGTTTTGACCTTTTTAATGCTGGATCGAAGCTAACTAGGCTTGGAGTCCCGCCTGGTGTTCATGGACCAAAAGGTTTGCGTTTGGGTTCGCAATATGGTAAGCAGTTAAGAGAAAAACAGAAAGTAAAAAGAATGTATGGAGTTTTAGAAAAACAGTTTAGAAGTTATGTTTCGCAAGCCTTAAAACAAAAGGGCAACACAGGAGAAGCTCTTTTATCGCTTCTGGAGAGAAGGTTAGACAATGTTGTTTATCGCCTAAGGCTTGCTCCTTCTAGACCAGCGGCAAGGCAACTCGTTTCTCACAGACATGTGTTGGTTGATGGTAAAAAAGTTAATATTCCTTCCTATCAAGTGAGCGAGGGAGAGACTATTACATTAACGCAAAAAGCTTTGGAAATACCGGTTGTAAAACAGCTTTTGAAATCTGATGATTCTAAGTTAAAATATCCTTCGTGGATTGTAAAAAAGGGACCTGTTGGCAAAATAATTGCAAGTCCTAAGCGTGAAGATGTGCCTGAGTCTATAAATGAACAAGATATAGTTGAATTTTATTCAAGATAACCAAGCTATTAAAAGAGTGATGGTTTTTCTTGGATTTTTCTTATTATGCAATTTTTGATTTAACTAATTTTATTAGTTTTTTATAAGGAGGTGAAGACCTTGGAACAAGTTTTTTTTGATATTAAAGAAGAAGATGCTAAAGATGATTACGCTAAGTTAATAATTAGCCCTTTGCCTAATGGTTTTGGGCATACTTTGGGAAATTCTTTACGTCGTGTTTTACTAACTAGTTTGCAAGGAGCGGCGATTGTAAGCGCTAGAATAGCAGGTGTAAAACATCAATTTACTACTCTTAAAGGCATGAGTGAAGATATAGTTGATTTTGTTTTAAATCTTAAAAAGGTTAGAGTTGCGTATCGTGGCACTAAACCAACCTCTGCGACAATTGATGTTTTAGCAGAGAAGCCAATGGAAGTTAAAGCGTCTGATATCAAAGCTGATGCAAGTGTTAGAATTGCCAATCCAGATTTTGTGATTGCTCATTTAAATGCAGGTGCAAAATTGGAAGCCAAGCTTGAAATTGCATCAGGTTATGGATATTCAGAGGCTTCAGAACGTGCTACTGGAGAGATTGGACTAATTCCGCTTGATGCCAGTTTTTCGCCTGTGATACGAGTCAACTATAAAGTGGAAGAAACTCGTGTAGGTAGGGTTACCAATTACGATAAGCTCGTTATGGAAGTCTGGACAGATGGCACAATTTCACCACGCGAAGCGTTAGTTAATGCAGCTGAGCAATTGGTAGCTTTCTTTAAGCAGATAGTTAACCCAACCCGAGCTGAAGTATCTACATTTGAAGAAAAAAAAGAAGATCTTGGCACTGTAGGGAAATTATCTGTTGAAGAAATTGGTCTTCCTACAAGAGTTGCTAACGCATTAATTAAGACTGGGTATGAGACTGTGGAGGATTTGGTGAAAGCTAAGCGTTCGGATTTAGCCAAAGTGAGAAATCTGGGCGAAAAGTCGGTCAAGATTATAGAAGCGGCGCTTGCTGAACGCAACCTTGCTATTTTAGACAAATAATCTAGGTTGCAATATTTGTTTTTCCTGCCCAGTTTGTTCTTGTTGTTTTACAACAAGCTGTTGTTTTATGCTTTTATAGCATTGATTTTTATATGAAAAAGAAAGTTTTTGGTAGAAAGTTTTCTCGAGATTATGGTTCGCGCAAGGCTTTGTTTAGAGCTTTGACACGTTCTTTTGTGTTGAATGGCTCTATCATTACAACCAAAGCAAAAGCAAAAGCCATTAGCGCAAGTGTGGAAAAGTTGGTAACGGCAATCAAGAAAGGATCTTTGGCACATATAAGACGTGTAAACGCAAAGCTTGCAAATGATCGCAAAGTGTTAACTAAACTAATCAGAGAAGTTGCCCCTGCTTTCTCTGGCATAAAAGGTGGGTATACTAAATTGATTTCTCTACCGGCAAGGCGTGGAGATAACGCTGAGATGACTAAGATTGTTTGGACTAAGGAGATTGGTAATCTGAGTTTGACTGTTGCAAATCAAGGCAAACGAAAGGTTTCAGGAAGCAAGACTGATCAGGATAACATTCAAAAAAATCGGAAATTGACTAAAGGAACGAAAAAACAAGAAGGTAAAAAATAAATTTTAGATATGAAAACATATCAACCTAAGCAAAAAGAGATAAACAGAAAGTGGCATTTAGTTGATGCAAAAGGCGCTGTGCTTGGCAGGTTGGCAACTGATATTGCCAAAAAATTAATGGGCAAACATAAGGTTAATTATGCTCCGCACATAGATAATGGCGATTATGTTGTAGTTATAAATGCTAGTTTGGTAAAGGTAACAGGCGACAAAGAGAACCAAAAGGTGTATCATAAGCACTCAGGTTATCCAGGTGGGTATCGCGAGATTGCATTTTCTAAGTGGAAAAAGGAATCTCCGGAAAAAATTATTCGGCATGCAGTTTTGGGAATGTTGCCAGAAAACAAGTTAAAGAAAAAGCGAATTGCAAGGCTAAAGGTTTTTGCAAACGATAAGCACAAGTATGAATCTCAATTTAGAAGTCAAGGGGCGAGTGCCAATTCTATTTGAAAGTTAGAATTTTTTTTGATGAGTTATGTCAAAAAAAGAAACAAAAACAAACAAAAACTACATTTTTGCAGTTGGTAGGCGCAAAGAATCTGTAGCGCGTGTAAGATTGTTTCACGGCAAAGGCGAAAACACTGTAAATGGCATGCCGTTTGCCAAATATTTTCCTGGTTCTGTAAACGAATATTTATTTTCATTGCCATTTAAGATTGTTGATGTTTGGGATAAATATTATGTTACTGTAAAAGTTTCCGGTGGGGGCAAAAAAGGACAAATTGGGGCTGTGGCTCATGGTATTGCAAGGGCTTTGCTTAAATCAAAAGAAGAATTTAAAAAGGCTCTGCGTGACGCAGGCCTTTTGACTCGCGACGCAAGAGTGAAAGAACGTAGAAAAGTTGGCACTGGTGGTAAAGCAAGAAGAAAGAAACAAAGTCCGAAGAGGTAATTTTTTAAATGAAAGGTTTGTATCTTGGTCGTTTCCAGCCATTTCATATATTCATATAAGACATCTTCGAGTTGCCAATAATCTTTTAAGCCTTTTCCCTAACATCAAAATCCAAATAGGTGTTGCTGATTGGAGAGGAAAGCCTAATCGAAACCTTTTTTTAACTGGAGATGAATCTAAGAGAATAGCAGAGGCTGCTCTGGCAGATTTAGAAATGGATATGCAAGTTGTTACTGTGCCAATTATTCCTGGTGATCCTCTGGAAAAAACAATTGCTGATTTTGTAAAAAAAGAAAACATCGAAGTTGTTTTTTCTGGTTCTAGTAACACTTTGGAAGCGTGTAATAATTTGATTGGGCAGGGACTACATTTGATACTTTGTCGTATTATTGATAATGAAGGGGAAGGTATCCGAGGTACTAATTTAAGAGAAATGATATTGCAAGGTTCTCAAGAATGGAGGAAATACATGACTAGCAGTTCTGCAGAGATTTTAGATTCATATAATCCTAGACAAAGATTATCTGATTTATCGGATGGGCAGAAAAGACCTTGGATTAGTGATGTTGAGGCGCCAGGCAGTCATTTTGGCAGTGAAAGAAAGTGAAAAAATATAAGAGAATTGCAACTGTTCGGACATCTCTTATTTTTTTGTTTTTGATCATTTCTAATATTTCCTGTAGCGTAAATGCTGACTTTTTTAAAATTTCAATTTCTTCCTCAAAATATTTTTGATTTATTTTTAGATTTTTCCCTATAAATCCATATATTGTGCCTACTAAATAAGCGGGTAGTATTTTGAATGGTCCCAAAGGTATTAATTCTTTGGGTTCAAACCCAATTTCCTCTATCAATTCTCTTTTTGCAGTTTGTTTTAGCAATTCTTCTTTTTCTACTTTCCCTCCTGGTAAGACATATTCATAAGTGTTAGATGCAGTACAAAATTTTTTAATTAAAATTACTTTATTGTCATTTGTGATAGGAATTATCATTACACTTTTTGTTACTCCGTTTAAAGAAACAGTTTCCCAAGTTTGCTTTTTTTTGTTAATTTTTACATCAACTTCCCATAGTGTAAAAAGCTTGCTTTGGAATTTTTGTTTTTTGGATATTATTTTTTTGCTTATCATTGTTTTATCAATTTGATTTTTCTCAATTCTTGAACATTTTTTGCGCCAACTCCAAACATTGCAACTTTCAATTCATACGCAAGTCTTTCAATTAATTTTTCTACCTCTTCTT
>JANWVB010000089.1 GCA_025057695.1 Patescibacteria group bacterium | reverse complement strand
AAAAGACCACGCCTTGTCCTGACATCATCATCAACAATGCTGGTATTGCCCACGTAGGCCTTTTTGGTGAGCAGCCTCTGGATCGGTGGGACAAGTTGATGCACGTCAATCTCTATGCCCCAATGCGCATTTGCCAGTATTTCTTACCTGACATGAAACTCCGTGCTCAAGGGCATATTGTCAACATCTCCTCTATTGCAGGCCTCGTTCCCTTACCAGGTGCTGCTCCCTACACTGCATCCAAGTATGGACTTACGGGTTTTTCCGATGCCATACGCGAGGAATATGGCCGTTATGGTATTAGTGTTTCCTCTGTGCACCCTTTTTTTACACGCACAGCAATCCTCCAGTCAGAACGTTTTGGTACAGCAATACGCAATGAGCCACCGTGGTTTTTAACCGAGTCCCCTGAATCTGTAGTGAAAGAGGCTCTCTTGGGAATTGCTGCCCAACAAGACTATATTTTACCGGGTGTGGCAGCAAAAGCTATTGATATAATACGCCGACTCAACCCACGTTTAATAAGCATGATCGGTCGCAACATGTTACAATAATGCCGTTGAAGATGGTCTCCGCCAAGTCAATGCTGCCTTTTTTTACTGCAGCGGGTGCATTTGTACTTTTTTCTATAAATGTAGAATTCGAAGAACCTGTACGCATTTTTGGCGATTACGGCAAAATACAGACACTTTCGATTTCCCCCGATAGCAAATTGTTAGCTTTTAGCTCTGACTATCGCGACCAAAAAGGGGATATTATTCTCTACAATTTGGAAACAAAAGAAAAAAAGACACTGACCAAAACAGATTATCTTGAATCCCAACCTGTTTTTTCCAAAGATGGTAAAGAGATTTATTACTTCATCAATGAAGCAGGGATTGGGAGTATCAAAAAAGTTTCTGTTGAAGATGGCAGTGTTAGTCAAGTGACTGATCGCCGCTATTGGTGTGAATTTCCAGCCATTTCCCCTGACGGCCGCTTCTTGGTCTATTATTCCAAGCGTGAAAATAAGTACAATCTTTATGAAATGGATCTTGAAACAAAAAAGGAGACACGTCTGACCAACGAACAGTATTTTGACTTCGGCCCTGTTTATTCAGCAGATGGTAAATACATTTATTTCTATTCCAACCGAACGGGCAGTTCTTTTTCTCTTTTTAAGATAGAAAAGAATACACAAAAAATAACTCCCATTTTTGGTCCCGGTGGCTTTACCTTCCAACCCACAACCGATATGAAAGGGCAATTCATATTTGCTGTTTCTAATGTCTCTGGCAACAATGATATTTACCTGATTTTTTTGGATAACAATAAAACAAAGCAAGTTACGACGAGTGCTGGTAATGATCTCTTTCCTGTCATAGATAAGAAAAATAATCGCTTATTTTTTATTAGCCAGCGCGAGGGAGACTACGCAATATATAGCAGAAGTTTCCACATAAAACCATAAAATATTACACATTTATCAACAAAAACGTTAAAACTTTAACGCAAGCTCCAAACTACCAACATAAATTAACACAAAAAAATCAAGTTAACATAAAGTTTACTTTTAGAGAGGCTTTTTTATGGCTAAAAAATAGTGTTTTTTTATCCACTTTTCCACAGTAATATTATTATTGATTATTTATTATTAAAGAAATTTGTAACAAATTAAAATAATGTGGGACTAGAAGCTGTGCCAAATAGCTTGGGTTTTATGGCTCCTGCCAAAAAGCCAGCCCTACCCGCTTTTACTGCATCGCGCATGGCCTCAGCCATTAACACAGGATTTTTTGCTCTCGCAATTGCCGTATTCATCAAAACACCGTCTGCACCCAATTCCATGGCACGTGCAGCATGCGATGGCGTCCCTATTCCGGCATCGACGATTACGGGCAACCTCCCTTTCATCATAGACAATAGTATGATAAGATTGCTTTCGTTGCTGATTCCACGACCACTCCCGATAGGACTGGCCGCAGGCATAATGCAATCTGCTCCGGCATCGGCCAAGCGGCGTGCCAAGACGGGATCGTCATTGGTATAGACCATTAAATAAAGATGTCGTGTGTCGGAGTTTTTCTTGATCAATTCCACGGCTTTCAGCGTCTCTATGGGATCTGGCAATAGTGTTTGCACATCACCACAAATTTCAACCTTGAGGTGACTATTGCCCATGGCTGCAGCGAGGCGTGCTTGCCGTAAGGCATCTGCAGCAAAAGCAGAACCAGAAGTGTTTGGCAAGAGGGTTATTTTTTTCAAGTCGATATAGTCCAAAAGTGGTTGCTGGTTTTGCCGCAGTTCTACCCTACGTAAAGCTACGGTGACCATTTCTGTCTGCGCTGCTTCATGGCAGGCACGCATCTCTTCCAGGCTGCGGTATCGACCCGTCCCCACTATCAAACGGGAGCCGAGCGCCAATTTACCCAGCCAGAGTGGATCAGGAATCGGATTTTTGTTTGGTTGTTCGCTCAGCCGTTTTCTTCTTCGTCGTCTTCGGCAACAGCGACGTTAGGTTTGCGCTCGTAGCCGTATTTTACCTTGCCGTCAGCTAATAGGGCTAATGTCTGCACAG
>JANWVB010000088.1 GCA_025057695.1 Patescibacteria group bacterium | reverse complement strand
ATGAATTATATATTTTCAAAATTTAAAAAAGAAAATTTTGCCAAGTTGTCTCTTTTTATATTTTTAATTTTATTTTTGATTGTGTTAGATACAAAAATAAGTTTGGCTGCCTGTCAAGAAGGAGAGGTAGAGGTTAATTATGATAAAAATTCAGAGATTTATAAGTCTAATTGTTTACAAGATATTGCTTTTGTAAAGTCTTGTAGTTCTTTTTGTAGAAGGGAGGATGGTGGTATATTTTTTAGTAGTGAAAAAAGCAGTATTCAGGCGGCGAGTGAAGGATTTATGGTTTTGACCACACACTATTTCGTTATTAAAGATGCAGTCTGTGATTCAAATAATTTTTGTAGGGGCGGATCTCTGAGCGAATTAAAAGGAGATACCAAAGTATCAAATCCGCTTGCCGATGCTGTTGGTGCGGTTAAAAAAATTGGCGGAGGTTTGACGGGTAGTTTTATTGGAAATATTGCAAGCGGAGCGATTGCAACCGTAGTTTTTGTGATTTCTTATATAATCAGCATTATTGCTGGAGCCTTTATTGCCTTGGAGTCATTTTTAATTACTGTTATTTTGCAAATTAACACTCAAATTTTAAACACCGACCTTGTACAATCGGGCTTTAGCATATCTTTGGCGGTGGCTAATTTATTTTTTGTGGCAATGATTATTTTTGTGGCAATTGCCACAATTTTAAGAAGAGAAACTTATGGAATAAAAGCAATGCTTGCTAAATTAATTTTAATGGCTGTAATAATTAATTTTGGATTGACTATTGCTGGAGCAATTATAAATATCGCAGATATTTTTTCTTTATATTTTATTCAAAGCACAAACCCCGGCGGAGAATATGCTGATTTTAATTCTTTTGCCACCGCTATTGCTGGCGCCTTTACTTTTCATAGATTTTTTATATTTGGAGAAGGCGGGGAAAAAGAGATGAGGGATATTATAAATAAAGACGACGAACAACTTGCTGCTTTTGTGGGCGGATCTTTGGCTAAAATTATTCAGCCAATTGTTGGACTATTTTTTACTATTGTGGTTTTGACTATGATTATTGTAACTTTTGGCGCCCTCGTGGTAATGCTTTTATATCGCTATGTTGCTTTAGGCATAATGTTGATTTTACTTCCTTTGGCTTGGATGTGTTGGGTTTTTCCTAACCTTCAAAGACATTGGAATGAGTGGTGGAATGGATTTTTCCGATGGACTTTTTTTGCACCATTAGCTTTGTTTTTTATTTATCTGTGCCTTTTAACATTAAGAGGTACGGTGGGCGGAGGTGGAGGCAACATAGAAACCGTTGAACTTGGTGGTTTTTCTTTTACTTATAATCCATCAAGCCAAAACAATATTGCTGCGGGCTTAGCTGCTTTTGGAGGAACTTTTATTTCTCAACTAATTATTCCAATTTTGCAAGCAATAATTATGAGTGCTTGTTTTTTGGGGGGATTAAGAGCAGCAGATAAATTAGGAATAGAATTTGCTAACTCTGCATATAAGAGAGCCGAAAAAGCAGCTAAAGATGTTGGCGGTTGGGTTAAAAATAGAGCCAGAGGATATGCGGCTTCGGCTATGGTTCAAGAAAAAGCGCCCGAATATAAGGGAATTGGAAAAGTTCTCCATCCATTTAGCCGATTTAATTATTGGGTAGGAAGAAATGTTTGGAGGGGATTAAGAAAAATTGGAGGTTTAAGTGAAAGTCTTGATTTAAAAATGGAAGAGACGGAATCTCGTTTAAAAGAGGTTTCTGCTAAATATGGTCCAGAAGCTAGAATAGCAAAGAAAGAAAAAATAAAAGAACATTTGGAGAAAATTCGGGGACTTAAAGCAAGCCCACCAGATTTTAGTAAGCAAATGCAAAAATTAAAAGACATAGAAGATTTGATTAAAGATCCAGCAAGAAGACAACAGTTAATAAATAATCTAAAAAAAGCAGTTCGAAAACTAAATTTGGATTTACAAAGCAAAACGAAACCAATTTTAGATAATATAAAAAATCTTGAATCTCATATTAAAAATCTTCAAAACCAGATGATGACTGCTATAAACAACCAACAAAAAGCAATGATAGCCAGAGAGATAGCCGAAACCAGAGAATTAATTTCAAAAGAAGAAGGGCTTCTTAATAGAATAAAAAATGAGTATACCCAAAAAAAATCGCTTATTAAAAATAGAATAAATGAGTTAGATGAAAAAGCTTTACAAAGAAAGAAAAAAGAAATAGAAAATGAAATAGAAAGAGCACAGCAAAAATATAGCGATGATTTAAAGAATGCTTATCGTGAGGCTAGAGAAACATTAAAATTAGAACCCAAAACCCTGTTTGCAACAATTGTTGATTCTGTTTTGGGTAAAAAAGAAGAAAAAGAAGAAGAGGAAAGGGCCTGGGGGATATAATTTCTAATAAGTTGGGCGTAAAACAAGCTATAGGTCAACAACAACCCAAAACGCAGCCTCCACCCCAACCCACTAAACCTAAAGGTCCAACCCCCTAAATTAAATAAATGATTTTAGAAAGAATTACACCCGAAGAAATATTAGAAAGATATATCAACCTGCCAGATGAAATTTTGAATGTTTTAGATGATCCAGGCGCTGAAGAT
>JANWVB010000087.1 GCA_025057695.1 Patescibacteria group bacterium | reverse complement strand
AAATTTGCCCGCGCCACCTATTTACAGCCAATGTGTAATCTGTGAAACTTGTAAAATTTTCCTCCTTCGGGGGTCGTCTAACTTGATTTTGCCAGTAGCCAATGCGATATCCGCGTTCGCTAACACGGGTGCGAGTGATTAAAAGTGAGACAAAATTTGCCCAAAAACCAGCATCTGTATTGCATGGAATTGGAAAATTTCCTATTTGTCCGTTTGTGTTGCCAAACAAATTCCATCCTGACAATGAAAAGCCAATAGTGCAAATAACAACTTGATTATGACGTGGCGTAGCGTCTTCAAAGGAAGAGCGATTTTGAGTTATATTCCCTATGGCTTGATCTATTTGTCTCTCTCTGGCTTCGTATTGAATTCTTTGCGGAAGAAGTTTGTTTAGCGGCCCAGAGTAATCAATTATTCTTCTAAAATCGTCAACATTTTCATCCAAAAAACCGGTTACTAGGCTTAATGGATTAGGGTATGGGTATGTATATTCAGGTTTGTATAATGTGCCGCTTAGATACCAAGTTATGTAATTATTTAACTTTTGAGCGTCATCTATTTGTTCCTTAGAGGTTATTCTTGTGATCACTTTACTGTTGGTAATATTTCTAACATTTTGAGTATTTCCAAGCGCCGGCAAATTTAAATTTGACAGGTCAACTGAAATGCTTCTATTCCTGCTTACCAAGAAAGTACAAGTTTGCGTTCCTGCGGGTTCATTTATTTCACAATTTTCAGGATTAATATTTTGAGCTGGGCTTGGAGGAGATAAATTAAAGGATCTGCCGTTCATTGAAATCATGGCGGTGTCTCTGATATATATGTCGTTTCCACAAAACATAGCCATTTGAGATGCTGGTGTTGTTTCCACGCATGGACTTGCCTGATATGGTCTTAGGGAATGAAATTCGGCAAGTGGAGGGTTTGAAAAGTAATTTCTATCTTGTGGTTGTCCACCGGTTGGCCTTACTTGATTGCATGGCACATAAGGTGTGGGTATAGCATTTCTAGCTGCGTTTTGTGTTAGAGGCACGCTTTGAGCTTTGATTACCTTTGAAGATAGAAAGATTGACAAAAAAATTCCAACAAGATTAACAAATAACAGAATCAATAAGAATATTTTATGTAGTCTCATACCAAATTTAAAAACACACCACAAAAGTAAAGTTTTTAGATGTTTTCATACCTTTATCTTATCAATTAATAATAAATTGTGGCAATGCATGTCAAACCAACATTTCATAACCGTAATTGTAATATAGAAGATTGGCTAATAAAAACTAATAAAAGCGATAAAAGCGAATCAGAGATAATAAAAAAATATATTAATTGTTTAATAAAAAATATGTCTTACCAAATACCACCAGACCTGCCCCCGCCTCCCCATGGAGGGCAAGGCTCAGTTCCTTGATAAATTCTGAAGTTTGTTATATTTGCGCCTGCGCCTGTGAATGTTGCGATCAAATTTATTATGAAAAATGAAAAAACAATGACAACAAGCCCGCCAATTGCGTAGGTAATTGTATTTTTAGCCGCGCCAGCTTGTTGCGGATCCCCTCCTGATGTTATGTACTTGAAACCTCCAATTAGAAGATAAATAAAAAGCACAATTCCTGCAAACCCTAAAACATAACTTAATATGTTTGCGAAAATATACTCAAGCTGACACAGTTGTGCCGCTGGAGCTGGAGTCGCATTTCCTGCGTATAATATAGATACCATAAACTTTAGTTATATTAGTTATAATTAAATATATAAGTTATATGTATATGTATTAGATTAATTTTGCATTTTTATTTTAAGTTTAATTCAAAATAGACCCATGAGCAAATTTTAATTAAAATTAAAATAATGGTAAAATCTTGACTGGTGTGACAAATAAATTTGTTTACTTTTTAGCGATTTTGTTTTTGGTTTTTGTTTTTTTAGCGCGAGATGCTTTTGCTTCTATAGGGCTAGTGGAGATTAAAAGCACAACTTCGGATATTCATAGGTGTTTTGTTTCTTCTATGTTGATGCCAGATTCCAACTTTTTACTTGCTGTCACTTGTAGAGATCTTTTGTACCCAACTGACAATAGCGTTGCAAAATATTATTTATGGTCAGTTCCTGTGGATAGTAATTTACAACCGATAAAATTAGCAGAGCTTGGGTTTGGAAGACTTGAATTGCGAACAAATGTGCCGTTTAGGGAATTATATGTCGTTTTGGAAAAAAACTTTCCAGGACAAAAACCAACAGAGGCTGTTGTTATGAGGGGAGTAGTTCGTCCACTAACTTTTCTAGACAATCCTGGCGTTACTACATCAACCCTTGTTGATTATGGCGAAACAATTATTGTACCCCAGAATAATTTGAGTTTTGGCGAAAAAATTAGTGAAGCATTAAGAAGAGCCGGAGTAGCCCTGTTTTTGTTTGTGGTAGTATGTGTTGGTTTAGTCTTTGTTGTGCTCAAGTCAAAAGGTTGAAAGTTTATTTAACAGGTAAAATAATTATTTAAATAAATTTGCTAGAAATTACCAACTTCCACCTGTTCTACTTCCACTACCGTCCATAATACTTGGTATAGTTAGGTTTGTGAGACTAGTACCCAAGAAAGTACTAGCAAGACTTAATATAGCCCAAGCGGCAAAAACTATGACCAAACCAATTAAAGCTCCTGTGATACGACCTCTTGCCTCTTCTGTT
>JANWVB010000086.1 GCA_025057695.1 Patescibacteria group bacterium | reverse complement strand
CGCAATTACCAGGGCGAAGGACAAACTTTATTTCACAGCTTCAGATTTTTACGGAGATGGTATTCGGCAGAAGAAATTGTCTCCATTTATATTTGAAGCTCTTGGAGAAGATGCAATAGAAAAAGAACGAGATCTTTCCAGGTTAAGTAAATACAAAAGCTTAAGTATTCAAAGTTTTAATAAAATTTCTAATTCCTTGCCTAAAGATGATCAATCTTTAATTGATTTTAGAGTTAATTATCTTTCTTATTCCCAAATTGATTGTTTTGATACTTGCCCTTTGCATTATAAGTTAAGGTATATCATAAAACTCCCCTCTCCCCCATCCGCGGCGGCAAGTTTTGGACTCTCTATGCATGACACTTTAAAAGACATATATATGTATGCAAAAGGCGGAAAGATAGTTAGCGAAAAGGAGGCAATTGAAATCTTGCGCAAAAATTGGCACCGGGAAGGGTATGTCAGTCGCGATCATTTACAGGAGACACTAGATGCAGGTGAGAAATATATTATTAACTATATGAAGAGACATTTTGACAAAAATTTTTTGCCTTTGGTTCTGGAGCAACCGTTTACAGTGAATTTGCCTTCCAAAAAAGATGAAAGGCTCCTTAAAATTGGAGGCAAAATTGACAGGATTGACCAATTTTCAGATGGCACGATAGAGGTGATTGATTATAAAACAGGATCGAAAATTCCGACTCAAAAAGAATTAGACAATGATATGCAACTTACTTTTTATGCTTTGGCTTGCACTTTGATTAGCGATTTTGTTTATGTTAAAGATCCAGAAGATATTATTTTGTCTTTGTATTATTTTGATGGGGATAAAAAAATATCCACCAAAAGGACGAAAGAACAATTAGCTGAAGCTGTTGACAAAATATACGCCAAAAGGAAAGAAATTGAAGAATCAGATTTTAAATGCAATGGCAATTTTTTTTGTAGGAACTGCGAATATAAGAATTTTTGCAAATTGAATTGATTTTAAATCAACTGCAAAGATTGCATAGTTTTATTTGTTTATTCAATTAAATTGGTATTCTCCATTTAGTAAAAGCTCCAGGATATTCTTTTATTTTACCTCCAAATCCTAATTTAAATTTTGTAAATCCACGCCAAGAAGGCAATGGAAATCTTTCGTCGTATATTCCCTCAAAGTCAAAAAGTTGACAGCCTCTCTTTTTAGATATTTTTATCGCCTCCCAAACCAAAAGAGTTGGAGCAAATAGTTTTTTCCCTTCTTTTGAGGAAGCCGCATACATATAATATGAAATGTTTTTGCTGTAAATTAACAATACCGCCGCAATTATTTTTGCTTTTTCGTCAGTAGTTTTATTAATTGAATTTTGATAAGCGAAAAGTATAGTGGCATTTTTTCTAAAAGAATTATACAAAGCGTTTATTTCTCTGGTTTGTGGAAAATTTTTTCTTTCTATTGAGCATTTGTTCCAAAAACTTACAAAATCTTTGATGTTCTTTGAATTTTCTACTTTGACCCCATTTCTTATTGCAATTTTTATGTTATAGCGTGTTTTTTGGGACATTTCTTTTAGGAGTTCTTGTTCCGATTTTTTGACATCAATTTCTATAGTTTTAGATGGCACAAAAGGATGTGTTTGTTTATAACCATGTTTAATTAGAATTGGCACATCAGAAAGTTCTGAAGGCTCTATGATGATTTGAAGTACTTTTTCCTTTTTTGCTACTGATTCGATTAATTTAATGCATTCTTGGCTAAGTTTTTTTGGTCTTTGGATTTTCATCACTTTTACAAGAAGTATTTTTCGCAAGTAAATATACACATCCTCAACTTTTTTTGTGTACCATCCTAGTGATCGCATGTATTTTGAATAATTCAAAGTTTGTCTAATATCAACAAATTTATTATTCAATTTCATATGAATAACTATAATATAAGTTTCAAGACTTGATATTAAGTGAAATTAATTAAATTAGTTGAAAGAATGGCAAAATTTTAATTCAATATGTAATTTTACGCAAACAAATTTACTAGCGAATCAGATTGTTAAAGAAAAAAATTATAGTTGAACATCTATGCTTTTTTTTGTTATTGGGAATATTATAGTAGAATAAGAATATTCAGGATACGAATACTTTTAGACATGTTTAGAGAAAAGTTTGTTAAGATAATTTTATTATTTCTAACATTTTTGATCTTTTCTCCGACAAAAGCAAATGCACAATCTGTTTTGAATACTGATGCTAATAATGATGGTAAAGTAGATGGTTCTGATTATGTTATTTGGTTAAATAATTATGGTGTCAAAGTTACGGGTGGTAAAGCAAAAGGAGATTTTAATGCAGACGGGTTTGTTGACGGGCAAGATTATGTTTTATGGTTGAATGATTATGGTAAAAATGTTTCTTTAACTATTACACCAGTGCTGTCGCAATTGCCAACAAATTCCCCTTTTTTACCAAGTAAAACTCAGACAGAATGGAGTCAACATGCTTTTAACGCGCAACGTACAGCATGGGCTCCTTATGAACTTAATCCTTGGATTGACAAAAACGCAGGTTCTACTAATTGGTCTTTCGCGTGGAAAAGAACTGATGTGCCTACAAGATCCATTTATCAAGTTTTTCCTGTGGTTGGCGATGGCAAGGTTTATATGGCAACTACTAGAAATAGACTTTACGCTCTTAATCTTACCAATGGCACAACTGTTTGGAGTGTTGTTTTAGGAGGGGATTTGTTAAGCACGCCGGCTTATGAT
>JANWVB010000085.1 GCA_025057695.1 Patescibacteria group bacterium | reverse complement strand
GTATGGATCAAGAAGTAATAATTAAAAACCTTATAAACAATTTTTCTATTCCTAATCTTAGGTCCTTTCTTTTATTAAAGGGATTTGAAGTTTTGGATAATAAGGTGAGGACTTCTGATATTGAATC
This sequence comes from Patescibacteria group bacterium, assembly GCA_025057695.1. Lineage (GTDB taxonomy): Bacteria > Patescibacteriota > Microgenomatia > UBA8517 > UBA8517 > JANWVB01. Next base: position 2,635 of record JANWVB010000085.1, on the reverse strand, counting down.
CCAAAAATTTAAAAATGTTGAGGAAATATTGCAAGTAGGGGAAATCAATTTGGAATATCAAAAACTGTTAGTGTTTGCAATTAAACTCTCTGATTTGAATGAAAGGAGTAGTAAAAAGAGGCAATATGAGATTGCAAAAAAACTGCTTATACTTTTTCAAATTGATGCGGGATTATTCTTTTTCTACAATGATCAAAAGGTGTTTAGGTTTTCTTTTGTTTATTCTGTTCCTTTTTATTCTAGGATAGAGTACAGCCATTATAAGAGGCATACCTATTTTATTTCTCCTGGCAGGCCAAGCAAGACGTTTTATGAGAATATGTTAAAATGTAGTTTTAGTAATTTGGATGAGATTAAGAAGGCTTTCTCTGTTTATCCTTTGACAAAACAATTTTTTACAGAAGTTCAGAATTGGTATGCTTGGGCACTTAGACTTTCAAAACAAAACATTGTGTATTTTCCAGGTGGTAAGATGGAAGAAAATTTGATTAGATTGATTACAAGATTGATTTTTGTGTGGTTTCTTAAGGAAAAGGGGTTAGTTCCTGAGAACATTTTTGATGCTGGATTTATTACTAAGGTTGTTAAGGATTTTCCAAATGGTGATAGTTATTATAATGTTATTTTACAGAATTTATTTTTCGCAACACTTAACAATGAAGTGGGGGAGAGAGAATTTGCAGAAAATTCTGATTTTCTCAGAAATCGGGTTCAGTATGGAGTAAAGACTCTATACAGATATCAAGATAGGCTTCTTATTTCTAATCAGGATTTCATAAATATCTTTGAACGTGTTCCGTTTATAAATGGTGGTTTATTTGTGTGTTTGGATGAAGATGAAGAATATATCGATGGTTTTAGTAGGAATGAAAAGAGGAGAGCAGTATTACCCGATTATTTGTTTTTTGGTGATTATAGAGAAGAAGATTTGTCTGAATTCTATGGAGAGAAAAAAATACTAAAAGTTAGAGGTTTAATCAATATTTTCAAGGATTATAATTTTACTGTTGATGAGTCATCACCGGTTGATGTGGAGGTTTCTTTGGATCCTGAGCTGTTGGGTAACGTTTTTGAGAACTTGTTGGCTTCTTACAATCCAGAGACGAGCACCACAGCTAGGAAATCCACTGGTTCATATTACACGCCAAAGGAGATAGTAGATTTAATGGTTGATGAGTCGCTTGTGGAGTATTTTAAGGATAGAACGGGAATAGAAGAGAGAAAATTGGTTAAATTACTTTCTTATAGTGATGAGGATGTAGATTTGTCTGAGGAGGAAAGAAGAGCTATAGTAGAGGGAGTTGAAGGTTTAAAGGTTTTGGATCCTGCAGTTGGATCTGGAGCTTTTCTCGTGGGAATGCTTCACAAATTGGTTCACCTACTTAACAAAGTGGATCCTGATAACAGTTTGTGGTTTGATATACAGCTAGAAAAAGCCAGGGAAGATATAAGAGTAGTTTCTGAGTTATGGAAAGAAAGGGAAAAAATAGATATAAATCAAGATAAAAAGGAGATAGAAAAGGACTTTGATGAGCTACTAAACTATCCTGATTACTCAAGGAAATTGTATATAATTCAGAATTGTTTATATGGAGTGGATATACAGCCTATAGCGATTCAGATATGTAAATTGAGATTTTTTTTGAGTTTGTTAATAGATCAGAGGGTGGATTTTACGAGGCCAAATTTTGGAATAAGGCCATTACCTCATTTAGAAACCAAATTTGTAGCTGCAAATACTTTGATAAGACTTGAAAGTATGGGAGTATTGAAATTTATTAATCAAGAAATAAGAAAACTGAGGGAGGAGTTAAAACTGATATACAAAAAGCATTTTTCAGTCAAGACCAGAACACAGAAAAAAAGGCTGCAAGAAAAAGCAAAACAAATAAGAGAGAGAATGAAATCTCTGTTAATAGGGACCAGGATAAATAATGAAGAGATTGAAAGGATTGCGAATTTTGATATTTTCGCACAGCATCATCAATCTACTGAATGGTTTGACCCTGTTTGGATGTTTGCAATAGATAGAAAGTTCGATGTGGTAATAGGAAACCCACCATATGTAAGGCAAGAAAAGATTAGAGATATAAAAGATATACTTAGAAAACAGAAATATGAAGTGTTTGATCCAAAAGCCGATATATATGTCTATTTCTTTGAAAGAGGGATAAATCTTTTGGAGGATAGAGGTATTTTGGCGTTTATATCTTCTAACAAATGGATGAGAGCTTCTTACGGTGCCAAGTTAAGAAAGGTGCTGAAAGAAAAGAATGAGATTGTAAAGATAATAGATTTCGGAGGATATCCTGTTTTTGAACAATCGGTGGATACGTGTATAGTAATTTTAAAAAAGAAGATGGCTGAGAAAGAACATGAGTTCTATTTTGTGAATGTTCCATCAGATCTGAAAGATCACAGTGATGCAATTAGATATGTATATCAAAATCAAAACAGTATGTTGCAAAAAGATATATCAACAGATATATTGGTGTTAGAAGACAGAAGAATCTTGGGAATAAAAGAAAAGATTGAGAGAATAGGAAAACCCCTTAAATATTGGAATGTGAAGATATACAGAGGAGTGATTACAGGTTTCAATGAAGCGTTCATAATAGATAGTCAAACCAGAGAG
>JANWVB010000084.1 GCA_025057695.1 Patescibacteria group bacterium | reverse complement strand
TTTCCTCAGTTTTAATGGGCATTTTTGTTTTTCTTTTGAGCAAGTTGATGCCAATTTCTTTGCTTTCTTTAATCGCTTTGATTTTGCTTGGCGGTTTAATTTATTTAGCAACTCTATATTTATTTGCAGGAGACGATCTTGTAAAAGATATCAAAAAAATAATTAATCAATTCATTAGAAAAAACTGAGATGAAAATAATTGATAAAATGGACAAATATTTTCTTATATTGTTAGGCACGATTGTTTGGTCTTTAACTATGGTTAAAAGCGGATTAGTGTATGACTATGGAATGGGCTTTTGGGGGGCAAATGGTCACGATGCAATTTGGCATATTTCTTTAGCCGAAAGTATTGCAAAAGGTTCAAAAGAAATGCCGATTTATTCAGGCGAAGAAATAAAAAATTATCACTTGGGGTTTAGTTTTTTAGTTGCAACTATTCACAATTTAACCAAAATTCCAATCATAAACATATATTTTCATATCTTGCCTCCTGTTTTCGCTTTTTTTATAGGTTTTTTAGCTTACAGATTTGTTTTTGAGTGGAAAAAATCCCATGGTTCTGCCATGTGGGCGGTTTTTTTTGTTTACTTTGGCGGAAGTTGGGGTTGGTTGGTTGGTTTTTTTAGGACGGGAAATTTTGGTGGAGAGAGTATGTTTTGGTCACAGCAAGGGATATCTACTCTCATAAATCCGCCGTTTGCGCTTTCTTTGATATTAATGCTTTTGGCTTTGATTTTTGCGAATTATGGAATTGCGCGCAATAACAAATTGAGTTTGTTTTTAGCTTCTATAATCTTTGGATTTTTAGTACAAATCAAAGCTTATTCCGGTTTGCTTGTTGTTTTTGGATTTGTAGTTTCTTCATTGTATATGGCATTTTTTAGTAGAAAATATTTTCTTTTGCCTTTTTCTTTTTTTTCTTTGGCAATTCTTTTTATTTTTTTGATTCCGTTTTTAGGAAAAGAATCGACTTTTATTTGGCAACCTTTTTGGTTTTTAGAGTCAATGATGGCTTTATCAGACAGACTTGGATGGGATAAATACTATAGCGCTATGACAAATTACAGACTTAGCGATGATTATTTAAAAGTAGCGCTTGCTTATGGCATTGCTTTTATTATTTTTTTTGTTGGGAATGCAGGTACTAGAGTTCTGGGTGTTTGGGAAATTATGAAAAGTGTTAGAAAGCTAACAAAGATGGATTGGATTAGTGTATTTGTTTTTAGCGTTTTAATTGTAGGAACCGTAATACCCACTTTTTTTGTTCAAATCGGAACTCCTTGGAACAGTATTCAGTTTTTTTATTATTCGATTTTCCTTTTGGGAATATTATCTGGTATAACCTTTAGTAATTTTTTAGAGAATGTAAAAGTTTTATTGATTAAAGTAATCTTGTCTGTTGTTTTGATTTTTTTGACATTGCCAACTACCATTTTTGCGTTAAATCAATATTTGCCAAATAGACCACCTGCCAAATTGTCTATTTATGAATTGGAAGCTCTTTCTTTTTTAGCATTGCAAGAATATGGGGTGGTTTTAACATATCCTTTTGATAGACAAAAAGCGTACGATGCTATAAGCAATCCTCCAAGACCACTTTATTTGTATGAATCTACGGCTTATGTGTCGGCTTTTTCAAAGAAACCAACTTTTTTGGAAGATGAAGTAAATCTTGACATAACTAATTTTAATTGGAGACAAAGAAAAAAAATGGTGGAAGATTTTTTGTTGGAAGACGAAGCTGACAAGGCGCAGAAATTTTTAAAAGATAATAACATAAAATACATTTATTGGATAAAAGGACAAAGAGCAAGGTTGGGAGAGTCGCAACTGGGAATATACAGAATTTTTGAAAACCAAGAAGTAGATATTTACAAAGTTAGTGAATAGCAGATAAGGTTTAAAATTTGATTGAGATTTAATCTTGTAGGCGTTGCTTAGGATATAATCTAACTATGGCTAAAATATCTGTGGTTATTAATACCTTAAACGAGGAGAAAAATTTGCCTAAAGTTTTTAAGTCAATTAGAAATCTTGCCGATGAAGTTGTCGTTGTGGATATGGATTCGGAAGATAAAACATGTGAAATTGCCAAAAAATTTGGCGCAAAGGTTTATCGGCATCCTAGAACTAATTATGTTGAACCAGCGCGAAATTTTGCTATATCAAAAGTTACTCACGATTGGGTGTTGGTGCTTGACGCGGATGAAGAAATAGGTCCTGAATTATCAGATTTGCTTAGAAAGTTTAGCAATCAAAAGGAAATTGATTATTATAGGCTACCCAGAAAAAACATAATCTTTGGCAAATGGATTAAAAATTCAATGTGGTGGCCTGATTACAATATACGTTTTTTTAAAAAAGGTTGTGTTGTTTGGAAAAACGAAATACATTCGGTTCCTGATGCTTCTGGAAAAGGCAAAGATATTGAAGAAAATGAAAAATACGCAATAATTCATCACAATTATCAAACTATTGATCAATATTTGCAAAAAATGTTGCGTTACACATCTGCGCAAGCGAATGATTTGATAAAGAAAAATTACAATTTTTCTTGGAAAGACTTAATTAATAAGCCATCTATCGAGTTTATTAGAAGGTTTTATCAATCCAGTGGTTATAAAGATGGTTTGCATGGCTTGGCTTTGTCTTTGTTGCAGGCATTTTCAGAATTTATCGTTTATCTAAAAGTGTGGCAAAATCAAAAGTTTAAGCAGGAGCAATTGTCACTTCAAGAGTTGGAACAGGTTTTTAGAGAAGTTAAAAGTGAGAAAAATTATTGGCATGCGGATGCTTGTTTGAGAGAGGGCAAGGGCTTTGTTTA
>JANWVB010000083.1 GCA_025057695.1 Patescibacteria group bacterium | reverse complement strand
TATTGACTTGCTTGATACCGATCCCCAAAAGGTGCGTGGATTGCAACACGATCTTGTTTTAAATGGATTTGAGGTGGGTGGTGGAAGTATTAGAATTCATGATGCCAAGATACAGCGGAAAATTTTTGATCTAATAGGTTTTAGTGAAAAACAAAAGAAACAGTTTAGTCATATGTTAGAGGCTTTCACATATGGGGTTCCGCCTCATGGAGGTATAGCTCCTGGTTTGGATAGATTTATAATGGCTGTTTTAGGCGAGCCATCTGTGCGTGAAGTTATGGCATATCCAACCTCGGCTTCTGGTCAAACTGCTGTCATGGATGCTCCAAGCGAAGCCACAGAGGAGCAACTTAAAGAGCTTTCTATTAAAATACGCTAAATATTGTTCCATAAAATTGTTTACTTTTGCTTTCTTTTTTGTGATATTAGTTTAGTTGGATGTTTTTATGAAGGTATGAAAGTAAAGATTAAAAAGAATTATCAACAATTTCTAATTTATTTTACGGGGTTTTTATTTGTGACAACAAGCGTTTTATCAGTCATGAAAGTTGGTGGATTGCTTGCTTATGAACAAGTTCCTTTAGAGACGGCAAATATTCCAAATTCGCAGGATGTGATTAATCTTCCCAATTTTGAAGGCCCTGATTTGCCTGTTAAAAAACCGGATGCTATTTACCCTGAATTTAGCGCTTTTTCTATTTTTGCCATAGATGTCGAATCTGGAACAGTTTTGTTTGAAAAAAATCCGGATATTCAAATTTTACCTGCATCTACCACAAAAATAATGACTGCTCTTGTTGCAATGGAAGCCTATGATGTAGATCAAATTATGGTTGTGCCGAAAATTAGAGTCGCAGGCCAGAAAATGAATTTAATTAATGGAGAAATGATTAGTGTGAGAGATTTGCTTTATGGTCTTTTGGTGGCTAGCGCAAATGACGCGGCAGAAGTGTTGGCTTATTACTATCCTTTAAATAGCAGGCAAGGATTTATTCAACGTATGAATGAAAAAGCTAAGGAGATTGGCATGGAAAATACGTTTTTTACCAATCCTACAGGCTTGGAAGATATAGGCCACTTGTCAACAGCTAGAGATATGGTTGCGCTATCCATTTATGCCATGCAAAATCCATTTTTTGCATCTATAGTTGGCACAAAACAAATAACGTTAAAAAGTTTTGATGGAGCTTACAAGCATAATTTATTGAGCATTAATCAACTTTTGGGTGAAGTGGAAGGTGTCTTGGGCGTAAAAACTGGCTGGACTGAAAATGCTAAAGAAAACTTAGTGTCTTATGTGCAAAGGAATGGAAGAACTATTGCAATTGCTCTTTTGGGTAGTGATGACCGGTTTGGAGAGTCTAAAAAACTGATTGAGTGGCTATATGAGAATTATTCATGGCAAAAAGTATACGAGCCTTAATTTTTTTAGTTATTCCCTTCTGTGGTTGGTTCTTTGCCGTATAAATCATTTCTCACTGCCGGCACAAAGGCATAAAAATCATCGTCTCCCTCAAAAACAAAAACAGGTTGAAAGTATTCTGAATAACGACCAGGATCGTAATATGCGAGATAAACTCTTCTTATTGTGACATTTTCGTTTTCAGGTTTTCTAACAATAAATCCTTTGCCTTCATTTAATTCATTCCATGCTTCTAATGAACTTTTAAGCGGATAAGTTGCTTTGATATTTAAGTCAATTGGGAAGTAGTGATACTCTGCGGCAATTATTTTGCCTCCTCCAGCGATTAGCGCCCAGACATTTGATTCAGGATATCTTGGAGTTACCACAGGTATATTTTTTTCAGGACCAAAATTGTCTCTGAATAAGCTTACTTTTGTCAGTTGTGCTTCCGACAACGATAAAGCTTTGACGAATTTTCCTTCCTCAATCTTTAGAAGTTCAGCCTTGGCTACTCCAGATTGCATGTCATTAGGTAAGTTTCCACCCTGAGCAAAAAAGGATTTGACTTGAGAAATTGCTGGTTCTTTGGCTGGTGGTGTGCCTGAAATTATTGACAAGTTTGAACTGATGTCATAACTTATCGAATACACTTTTGTGATTATATTGTAAACCAAAGTTACTGGTTCATTTGGGTTTTTGAATACATAAACGTTTGGTATACTTTCCGCGACTGGTTTGCCAGCGTCATGAAAGCCGAGACTTTTTGCTTTGGCTCTTGCGTTTTCAAGAGCGTTAAGAGATGGTTGAGGATTTGGCATTGTGTAGATCTCAGCTTGATTAATAATGGTTGGTAATTTTCCATCCGGTGTTTCTAATTTGTAGGAGATTTGCAAATTTTCTCTTGGAGGAAAAGGAATTACAGGTAGCTTGCCGAAAGCAACTGTTGGTTTGGGTGGTGGTGGAGGATTTAATTTGTTGTAAATATATATTCCGAAATCAAGGGCAAATTTGCCGATTATTATAAGAATAATTAAGTAAAGTCCGTATCTTAATATTTTTCTAGCGATAACTGAAGCTTCGGTTAAAGTAGCCATATCTTATAAAGTTAGTATACTTTGTGATTTAATTATACTCAATTGTTATCGATTTGTTCTTTCCCAGAATCAATTTCTTAACGGCAAAACAGCAGGATTTGATGTACAATTATGCTTAGATTGGAAATGAAAAGCATCAGAACTCGTTTTGCGCCAAGTCCTACAGGGACCCCTGAGAGCATTCATTTGGGTTTTGTTATTCGCGCTTTGTGGAATTATGCGTATGCAAAAAAATATGGTGGACAGTTTGTATTAAGGATTGAAGATACTGATCAAAAAAGATCTAGGAAAGACACCGAAGAGGAGATTCTAGAGATTTTGAAAATATTTGGTATTAATTGGGACGAAGGTCCTGATATTGGTGGTCCGTATGGTCCGTATAGGCAATCAGAGAGATTAAAAAAATATCAAGATGCGGCACATCTTTTAGTGCAAAAAGGATGTGCATATTATGATTTTGACGCAATTATCCGAGAGAAAGAGGTTATCAAAGCTACTTAT
>JANWVB010000082.1 GCA_025057695.1 Patescibacteria group bacterium | reverse complement strand
TACTAAATCTTGCCAGTACATTCCTAGGCACTTCATTGACTAACTTGTCCATACCTACTATCTGATCTTTATTTTAGTTTTTTGTTTTAAGTCTTTTTTATACATTATTTTTTGGTAAATTTAGTTGCTTGATTTATTTTCTTTTAATTTATAAGCTCTTAAACTAGATACAAGTCTGCAAAGGTTAGAAAAATTTAATATAATCGAATCAATAAACCAGAATTAAATCACAAAAAAACCTCAACTATTTTTAAAGAAAAATAATTCACTTTTTTAACCTACATACAATTCCACATTGCACAGCAAGCCCGGCTTTTAGCATCTTTGTATCAACAATCTCAAAATAATTTTTTAATATTTCTATTTTTCTTTCCTCGCTTCTTATATACGCTCCACGATCTAACGCAACCATTAACTTTTTTAGTAAACCTTTTGGGTTTGGTATAATGTCACAAACCACTAAAGAAACAACATTTAATTTTTTCAAATTGTCAAACAATAAAAACAATTCTTCATCAGACAAATGATGCATCATGCTAACAAGAATAATTCCAATTTTTCTTCTTCTTAAGTTTCCATATTTATAAAAAAGCACATCTCCTACTACAAAATTGGCATTTTTAAACTTTTTGTACTTTTTTTCTGCAAAAGAAATGAATTTTTGATTAATATCAATACCAATATATTCTTTGTATCTTTTATCAAAAAAGTCCCCCGTTCCACAACCAATATCCAAAACCAAATGAGGAGATTCACTGGATAGCCATTTATAAACATAATCTTTCATTGATTGTTGACTGCCAGTTATAATGTACCTTATCAAATTAAACCAAAACGGATAATCCAGTATTCGTAATATGTCAAGCTTCATAAATTTAATTAAAGATCTTTATTTTCATCTGAAAAATCATTATAACACTAAATTCTTTCTCAAAAGATACTTTCGTTTATTGGTATTCATATTAATAGTCTCCTTAATGTTTGCAATCTCATTCATTTTTTTCTCACCAATCTACGAAGAGGTGGACGATGTCTCAATGATGCGTATGGCAAGCGGGCAGTATTCAAACCCACCAAGTTCACTACTTGTATACATCAATCCAATATACGGTAAAGTATTGTCTTTTCTTTACACAATTAACGAGTCTTTCCCTTGGTATGGAGCAATATTTTACACTCTACTTTTTGTATCTTATGTAATAATATTAGGCACAATAAGCGCGAGGTTAAATTTCGCCAACTTTTTTCTACTATTCCTTTTTATATTACCACTATTCATTTGGTCAATAATATTCTTGCAATACACGGCAGTATCAAGTTATGTTGTCTTTGCCGGCTTATTGCTGGCATGTTGGAATTGCAACAACAACAGAAATGCCTCTATAGTCCTACAAATTATCTCGATAATTCTTGTTTTAATTGGAGGATTGATTAGAAAAGAGTCTTTTATATACGTTTTTGCAATTTCTTTACCTATAATTGCCTATTCTTTCTTAAACAACAAAAATAAAATGGCAAAAAAAATGCTAGTCTATTTTGTAATAACTTCATTAATTTTATTTGGTTTAAGCACAAAAATTGGCGATAAAAAATACAATATATCCCCAGAATGGATGGAATATATGCGCTGGATTAACACACAATCTCTTTTTCATGACTATATGCTTTTTAAATATGACAAAAATGAAAACATCTATAAAAAGTTTGACTGGAGCTACAACGACTATTTAATACTAAGCACTTGGTTTTATTTTGATAAAAAAATATACAACTCACAAATACTTTCTGAAATTTTAAATCAAGCAATTTTGAAAAACATATCTTACGAAGGAATCAAATTCACAATCAATACTATTTTTACCACAATATCCGCACATTCATTAATCGCGATGCAAATCATATTTTTATCGGGAACAATTTGCTTTGTCAATAAAACAACCAGAAATCAAAAAATATATATTTTTGCAACCTTAATCATTTCAGCGGCAATTGTGACAATCTTTTGTTTCTTGGGTAGAGTATTTCCTACCAGACTTATGCACCCATATTTACTAATAACTACAACATCCGCCATCTACTTTTTGAACAGGGCAAAAACTTTAACATTATCTACATCTGCAAGAATCCTATTGATAATTTACCTAATTGCTTCTTTAAACACAATTCTAACTTTTATGCACCTTGCATCTTATAACCAAACCAAAACCAAAAATTTTAAAGAAATACTAAAAATACTACCTAAAGACAATCTAATAATAAACTGGGCATCATCTGTACCAATACACTGGATTAGTCCGCTAGAAACCAGAACTTTTGAAAGCATTGAGCTTATCGGCACGGGCTGGCCAATCAGGTCGCCACATGAAGATACTTATTTGCAAAAATACAACATTAGCAACGTGTATCTGGACATTATAGACAACAAAAATGTATACCTGGTTGCGACAGAGCAATATCTTGAAATCTATCAAAAATTTTTAAACGAACATCATAGTGTTAAAATAAACACAGTTAAACTCGCCGACCTAACGCTATACGAAGTTCACCCAAGATATTCCTACGGCGCCAAAGTTTACCAAATCATTTCAGATAAAAACTAAAAATGCGTAGAAATCAAATGTTGACTATCTTTTTCGCAATTCTTATACCTTTATACTTTGTTTTTAATGTATTTAAGCTATCAATAGTTTTGGATAACGATTTTGGGTGGCATTTAAAAACAGGCGAATACATAAAAAACTATGGCATACCTCAAAATGATCCATTTTCTTACACAATGCCCTCTTTTCCGTTTATTAATCACGCATGGTTAACAAGCTTGCTGATATTTGAGTTATATAATCTCGAAAGCAAATTTTTGTTGCCAACTTTATTTGCCTTATTTGCTTTTTTGTCTGTATTATTCATCATCTACCCTTTTTTGGCAAAACAAACCCATGTGCCAAAATCCTTGATACTAGCGCTAACGCTTCTTTGCCTTGCTGTATTTGCTCCTTACATTGGCATAAGATCTCAAGTTGCTTCTTGGCTTATGTTTTCAAT
>JANWVB010000081.1 GCA_025057695.1 Patescibacteria group bacterium | reverse complement strand
TCTAAAAAACTCTGCAACTGTCATTGCGGTATAAGGCGTTAAATATATAAGTCCAGCTGGTGACATGGACGAGGAAGCCACAACAATTACATCTTTTGTCGTTTGTCCTTGGCTAAAAAAATTAATCAAGTTTCGAATGTCTTTTTGTTTTTGTCCAATCACAGCGTAAATGCACACAGTTCCTTGTGAAGTTTGCGATTGAACTGTTTGCAGTAAAAACTCTGTTTTGCCTGTTTTCCTATCTCCAATAATTAATTCGCGCTGTCCTTTGCCAAGTGGCATAATAAGATCAACTATGCATACACCAGTCGTCAAATGATCTGTTATCTCCCTTCTTTCCATCACTCCTTTGGGCTGGATATCAACATGGCGATATGATAACTCGCCATTTAACCCTGTATTTCCATCTATTGGTCTACACATAGGATCCACAGATCTGCCTAAGATTTCTTCATTGATACCAATGGCAAATTGGGAATCAGTTCTAACAACTTCTGTTCCTACTTTAATAGATGAGGCAGTCAGCAAAAGAATTTCTGCTGTTTCTTCAGAGAAGGATCTAGTAATACCCACATCTTCAGTTTCAAATATTACAATCTCGCCCGGTTTTATATTGGGCAAGCCATTGACATACACCAAAGAACTGTAAGATTCTTGCACAAAACCAATCTCGCCAATTTTTTCAAGATAAAATCTAAATTGCGAACTTTCATTCATATTCAAAATCAAGAATATATAAAAAGAACTATTTCAACCTACCAATAAGAAAATCTCCTTCACGAGGAACCGTTTTAGTTTGTGCCAATAAGGAATCATAAAACTTTTTGTTGGTAGTTCCATCATAATATTTTCCATCTTTTATTATCTCGGCTCCCGAAATTATCTGTGGATCAAAAAAAAGATCTATCAGCACTTTTCTGCCAACAGTCTTGCAAAGAAAATCTGATATTTTTGTAATCTGTGAGTGAGAAGGCTCAAAACCAATTTTTATAATAATTACCGGAATGCTTTTTAATTTACTAATAATTTCCTCTATTTTAGAAGCGATGAAATCAGAATCGTCAAATTTATTGGATAAAAAAGATAAAATAAAATCACATGTAGACTTTTTGACTCTGGTTTGCAAGACTTCTAAAAAACCTTCTCCTTTTTGTTTATAGGCGCTTTCTTTTAACAACAAAAGCTCCTTCTCTATCTCAAGAGCGTCATCGGTGGTTCTAAGATTGTCAAAAATTTCAAATGACATTTTGGGCTTTTGCTTCTTCAATAGCCTTAATCACATCTTTTTCATGATCCGCCGGGTTTATTTCCTTTTTTAAAACGTTTCTGGCTATAATCTGAAGTATCTGCGCAAATCTCTTCTCAAAATCTGCAATTCTTGCCTTTTTGTACTTATCTAAATCATTCTCTACTTTTTGATAAATTTCTTTAAACGCTTTGTCAGAATCTTCTCTTACTTTTGATACCTCCTCGACAAGTCTGATTTTTAAATCTTTGGCTTCTTGATTCAAATTTTTCTCAAATTCAACTGGAATTAAATCCATCATCTCAGAAATTTTATTCTCCATGCTTAACAAAGATTCTTGAAACCTTTGGTCTATAAGTTTAATTGCGTTATCTAAAAGGTTATTGGTTTTTGCTTCATAATCTTTTGTGACAAGTTGAGCTTTTTGAATCAGTCTTTTAGCAACTTCTTGTGATTCTTTTAAAATATCAATAGACTGTTTTTCTAATCCTCCTCGTAAATTTGCCAGATCTTTTAGATAACCCTCTTCTTTCTTGGCAAAATCTTGTCTCATTTTTTCAACCCTTGCCAAAAGCCTTAAGTAAGCAATAAAAAGCGCGATCAGTAAAAGTACTGATGCTGATAGCAACATTATCAACAAGAAAGTTATAGTTTGTCCGTTTAAAAAGCCTGCCATACAGATAAACCAATTTAAATTTATAATTAAGTTTTGACTGCTTCAAGAAGCAAAGATTGTCCAGTCATTTGACTAGGTATATTTAAACCCATCAAACCAAGCAACGTTGGAGCTACATCAGATAAACTACCAGTCCTTAAAATTTGCAACCAACCTTGGTATCTTTTGCCAATTAATAAAAAAGGGACTGGATTATTAGAATGATCAGTATTCAAAACGCCTTTTTGACTTGTATAGAAGAATGTTGAAGACGGATATCTAAGCATTTCTTCGCAATTTCCATGATCTGCGGTAATTGCAATTAACCCATCATACTTAAGCACATAAGAAACAATCTCTTTAAGATTTCTATCTACTGCCTCAAGCGCTTTTATGGTGGCTTTTATATTTCCAGTATGCCCAAGCATATCAGGATTGGCAAAATTTATAAGAATAAAATTATATTTGCCATTTGATATTTGCCTTTTACATTTATCAACAAGCTCATAAAGGGACATCTCAGGTTTTTGATCGTATGTAGGAACTTTTGGAGAAGGGACAATCAATTTATCTTCGCCAGGGAAGGGCGCTTCCCGCAAGCCATTAAAATAATATGTTACAAAACGCTCTTTCTCAGATTCCGACATACGCAATTGTGACATGCCAGCTTTTGAGATAACTTCCCCAAAAGACATTTCTACCTGCTCTGGACCAAAAGCGACTGCGGTAACAGGCAAATCTTTTTGATACTCAGTCATTGTCACAAAAACTAAATTTTTAGGCTTTATTTTTCTTACAAAAGTGCTTCCAAATTCAACTGTGCCCACTTTTAAATTGGTTTGCGGGTCATAGCCAAAATCAAAAGCCTTAAGAGTTTCAAAATCAGGCAAAACAAAAGCCATTGTGAGTTGTTTTGCGCGATCGATGCGAAAATTAGCAAAAATAACCGCATCGTTGTCTTTTATAACACCTGGAAGCTTGCCATCTGGAACAATTAAAGTAGGTTCGATAAATTCATCCGTTTGGCCTTTTTGATAGGCCATTTCTATTGCATCTTTTGCAGAATGCGCTACGTGTCCCACTCCTTCTGTAAGAGCTTTGTAAACTTTCTCCGTGCGTTGCCAACGACGATCTCTATCCATTGCATAATATCTGCCACTCACAGAGGAAACAGAACCTACTCCAAGCAAACCCAAATGCCTTTCCAATTCAGAAACC
>JANWVB010000080.1 GCA_025057695.1 Patescibacteria group bacterium | reverse complement strand
AAAGGAGCTAGTGATGCTATAGTAGTTGATCCATACGAAATTGCAATTGATCCCAATCTAGAAACATATTGTCATCATAAAGAATACGAACAACTGGCAAACGATACAAAACAAACACGAGTCAGAAAAACAAGAATTCGCAATGCACTTGTACCACTTTTATCAAAAAGGATTAAATTTGAATCCGAAAGTCAATCTGAATTAAAGAATGTGGTATGTTTAGGTCAATTAGGAAATGGATCACAATTTTTTTATGTTACAGTAGATGAAGAAATAATGCAAATTATCTCGCATGAATCTACTGCGCCAACAAACACAGGATCCAATCCTTCAGTCACAGAAGAAACAAAGAAAGGCGATAATTTAATAGTATCTATAGACAACAATGGAAATCTCACTTTTATTTCTTCAAATTTTGGAAAAGCAAAAGTAATTGCCATGTCTATTGGCGATATAAAAGCATCTAACGGTCAAACCATAAATCAGCTTGTAGATTATACTTGCCAACAAAATGGGATCGATACTAACAGAATTAGAAATCATAAAAGAGCAATCTTAACTTACCTAAGACACAAAATAATAAATATGTCTATACCAATTAATTCACCAAAAAACCAAGACGAACGAACCGAAAACATTAATCCTATTGAATTGGCACAAAGAAGAATATCAACAGAATATCCAAACAATCTTTTAGAAAGTTTACAAGAGGGTTGGTATCAAAATCAAGCTCAAATGAATAAAAATATCATCATAAATCGAGTGGGAAATCCATTATCTATACCAAAAGTTGCAGAATGGTTTGGCGAACCATTAACAGATTATATTCTAAACAACCCTGGAATCGATCCGTTTGAAATCTTGGCAGAATATAAAGTCTTAACAATCGATTTACCAAAAGAAGCGGAAGAAAAAATAAGAAAAGTGGGAATGGGCATATTAGGTGATTCTGCGGAAGAAATTTTTGGTGAACTATATTTGCGATATTTTGCATTAATAGATTCAATGAATTGGAATGAAATTAATCAAATTACAAATTCATTTAATGAAGGATTTAGAGATAGAATTGACAAGGAAATTACTAACTTAACAAAACAAGTTAATAATCCAAAAGATAGAAAAAGATTTCTTGCCAGGCACTTAGCCTCCATCTCTTTTGATTATTATGTTTTTTCGATTGGAAAATCACAATTTGATATGACCAAAGCTGCTGACTTTACTCTGAATCAAGATCGAGCCATTGCTAAAGCTGTTAATAAACAAACACGAAATAGTGAGAAAAACCACCCAAGATTTATCTTGGAAGAGATTATAAGACAACAACAAGAAAAAGATCTTGGTGCAATCGTGGTAAGACAAGACATCGAATCACTAACAAGAATGAAAGGAGAGAATGGAGAATCTTTATTGCAACCAGCAGAATTTAGAGTGCTCCCAGAATACAAAGTCACTTATCCAGAAATAGTAATCACAGCTTTAAAACAGTTGTACGCTGAATACAATGAAGCATTTAAACATCTGGTAGAAAGAAATAGAGAATTTGATAATGATTACATGTTCGTGATAGACGAAAAAGGCATACCAATAAATGGGTGGGTGCAAATAGACATGGTTGGATTGCCAGAGGGATTTTTAGAAGTAGCTCAATCTATGCCGTTAGAGACAGTAAAAGAAATTCTACGTGGAAAAATATTTGAAATTGAAAATTCACTGGCAATGTATCAATTGCTTATGAAAATGTTTTCAGGAAACGAACAAGCATCTGTATTCGAACAAAGATTTAGAGCATCATTAGATGAAGTCAGAAACAGGCATGCAGGCAGAAAAATCATATTACTGGCTGTAACAGAACAAAAATACCATGCAATGCGAGAGTCAGAATTTGGCAAGAGACCAGACGAAAGTCTAAGCGATAAAGAAGTAAAAATGTTATCAGGTTTTGACAAATTCATGGGTCCAAAAGAGTTTAAATCTTATTTAGACGAAAATAATGGCAAATGCCCAGATCTTATATATGTTAGGTCTTCTGATCCTATAAGCAAACTTATAGATCCCACATCCCGTGTACAAGGTTCTTTACTTGAGGATCCTATAATAAGAGGAATCGTAAAAGCACAAAGCTTAACTTTTAATATTGATAATCCAGAATGGCCAGTGCATGATAAAAGAAGAATTAACGATACAAAAGGTTATTTAGCACCAATAGGCATGGCTCTGGAAATAAGTAGTATAGGAGACCTTGACTCAGATGAAGTAGAAAAATACCTAGAGAATTGTGGAATAAATCCAGCATTAATTGCGCACAGAATGGCAACAATCAGAGCCAAACCAAGAGTCGGAACATATGGGTGCTATGGACATCATAGAGTAGATCTTGGAGACAGTAAAGCGAAATCTGAACTAGCAAAAGACCTAAAAATAAGAGGTAAATATGTAATACAACCAGAAATGAGTACCCCTCACATAACAAACACTGCAAATCAAGAAACATACGCTTACATAGATAGAGTATTTTTTACTACTAATGGTAGAGAATACAAATTTATGGGAGGATTTAGATCATTAATGCCTACAAACACTGAAGAATATATACAAGGCAGGAACCATGGATCTAAGTATACAGTATGGTCAGAAATATTAGGGGATGAATAAATATGGATAAATATTACCTAGAATTAAGCAAAAAATTTATTTCAATAAAATCAGATCCCAACAATAAACCAGAACTTGAAAAAATACTTCTCCTAGCAACAAATCAACTCGCAAAATATAAAACTGAAACTTTTGAAAGCAATGGCTATAAAAGCGCTTTGATTTACAATACACAAAAACGCCCTAAAAAGTTTAAAATACTGCTTAATTGTCATTTAGATGTAATACCCGGCAAAAAACATCAGTATAAACCATACCAGCAAGGAGACAAACTTTATGGTGTTGGATCAATGGATATGAAAGCAAACGCGGCATGCGCAATAAGTGTATTCAAAAATGTTGCTAACAAGGTTAGTTACCCATTAGGAATTCAACTAGTAACTGATGAAGAAATAGGCGGATTTAATGGAACAAAATATCAAATAGATAAAGGTGTAAGAGCAGACTTTGTTATATCTACAGAACCAACAAAATTAAACATCGCAAATAAAGCCAAAGGTATAATTTGGTTAAAAATAAAATCAAAAGGC
>JANWVB010000007.1 GCA_025057695.1 Patescibacteria group bacterium | reverse complement strand
TGATATGTATGATGTTATGCCTGAGAAATACAATTCTCCTCAAACTTACTATGGAAGTTGTTATGGGGATTTTGAGGCTAAAAAATTTTTAAAACTTGCCACTTTATTGACAATTTATCCTTCGAATAAAAGCAAACAAAACTCAAACGAAAAATATCAATTCTCTTCCCAAATTACTTTATACTACTTTGAAAATGAAGAAAAACTGCCAATGCAAAAGTTTAATGAAAAGTATTTCAATTTTTTCATATCTGGAGACCCGTTTTATATTTGGTCAGACAAGTACGAACAAATTACAAATCCGAATCTATTAAACGCTTACTATGACGATGCGCTTTATTGTGTGACAATTTGCAGAGCTTATGTTTGGGAAGCTGAAGATAAAATATATAGACTTGTATTTTACCCAAGAGGTCAATCCATAGAAGATGAAGAAAAAGTGTTTCACCAGATATTTGATAGCATAAAAACCTTATAAAAGCCTAAAATAACAAAGTATAAATCCTATAGTCTTGACTATTTGAGTATTTTGTGCTACAATACAATTGCTCTTGAGAAGAATATAACTCAGCTTGATGAGTTAGCATTCTTTGAGAGGCTTGAGTTCACGCAAGTGAATTCCGACAGCTCATTTACAACGAGAGGCAAATACTCCTGAGGAAAAGCTTAGGAGTAGCCCAACGTGCCACTTGTTGTGACCGCCACTACATCCTGTCAAAAGCTATCTTCAGGGGGAAGGTTTTGGCTTTTGCGCTTTCATAAAGCGTGAAGGTATTTTCTTTTTTTGTCAGTTTATGCGTTACTTGCCAAATACCCATATTCAACTCTTTAGGGGATGCCCATCTTACCCAAAAGGGGTGCGGCTTTGAGGCTTTGATTGTGAATCGAAGTCTGAGAGCCGCATCTCTTTGCGCGCTGTCTCGTTTGGAGAACGTATCTCCGACAGCGCGACCGTAGCAATACGGGTGAGGTGTGGTTATTCCCCAAAAGGAGGGGGATATGAAGAAAAAGATCGCTTATTTCATGGGGATCTTGTTGTTGGGTTTAACTTTGGCCTGCGGGACTGTCAATTATGGATCACGTTGTGCGGAACCCAATCCTCGCGGCGACGCGATAGGATTGAGTGATGCATTGTTCGGGGACGGGCGGTGCCCGACCCCCACCGGCCGATAAAGCGGCCGGGTGAAAATTAAATAGTCCGGCGCTACAAGCCGCTGTAGAGTTTGCCTAGAGCAAACATCTAAGCAAAGCGGCTACCGGCGAATGTCGCCCTCTGTAGCGCTGGACAAAAAACAAAAAAAGAAAAAAAAAGAAAGAAAAACAAAAAAAAAGCTTTGCAATTTGGCCGAAGCGGCCAAAATTGCGAACTTGAAAGTTTTTCTTTCTTGCAAAACCACTTTGCCTCTCGTGATGTGTTTTACTTACTATCTTCTGTAAAAAAGCTATAATTAATCTAGAGTGAAAAAATATTTTCCAACTGATTATTGTTTGAAATCTTGATTTTGTCAAGTCTATGCCACAAAAAACGCTTATTTATGAAAAAAGCCTCAATTGGAACATGCTTATTGAGGATGGGAAATTGATAATAACAAAAGGCGCTGATGAAATATATTTAGTTGAAGAATTATCAGGTGAAGATTGCCAAAAACTTTATCAGGCTTACAAAGAAAATAAAATTCATAAGTTTAAAAATAACTCAACAGTCAATGAAAATATTCTTCAGGTGATCTCCAAGCTTGAAAAAGCTGGAGTGATTTATAAAAAAGACGCAAGTTATAGCGAGTCAAAACCAGTAGGATTTGCTATTAGGTGGATTGGGGCTTCTAATAAAAAAATTTTTCATTGGCTAAAAAAATTTGTAGAGAAAGAAGAAAAATTATTTATACAAAATGAGTCCGATGGAGCTAATCTGATGGTAATTGTGCGCACTTCTGGCAAACTTTCAGAGGTGATGAGAGATTATGAAAACATAAAAATTCCTCATTTGTTTTTTGATGTTGCTTTTGATCACACATTGTCCCTTGGACCTTTTGTCTTCCCAAATGAAACGGCATGCTTGGGCTGTTTTATAGGAAGGATTACTAGAAATTGGGGGGATGCGAATCCTCCGCTTGTTCCTAACGCAAGCTCAAGTGGAGAGCTTATAGCTTCACTAATTTTGGAGCAAGTGCGCACTTTTCGAAATATAGGCAGTTGTCCGGAACTGATTGAAAAAACGTTGACTTTGAACTTAAATAATTTGACAACCAAAACTGATCATGTGTTTCGCCTTCCTTGGTGCCCGATTTGTTATCCTGAAAAGCCACAAGAAGGATTAGGATCTTTTGAACTTCCTTGGACATTAAGAAATAATCAACTACAATAAAAGTTGTTTATGATAAGGCTAGTATCTCAATTTGATGATGATAAAGCGCGCGCGAGCGTGGCAACCCCAACCTGCGGACCATGTTGTTCTTGTTCCTGTTGTTGTATTGCAACTGCTCTTACCTCATCTATTATCACTGCGCGAAATTTTGGCAAAATGGCCGAAAAACAAGCTTTAGAATCTGGCTTGCCTGTTAATGTTGTTAAGTCAAGAAAGATGGAGGCAAGGTTTTTAGGATTTTTTATTTTGCCAGTATCTATATATTTATTGTGGATGTTTTTTAATGGAGATTTAGTTGATTTTATATCTGGGATTCCAATTTTTAAAGGGTTCTATGGAATTGTAAATTTGATTATAGTTGCGTTTATTGTTTTTTGATAACATACACTACTATTTTGTTTCTAATTGGACGCAGGTATAAGGCTTCTCTTTTTTTATATTCTTGTTACTGTTTTGATTACCACATGTTTGATGATTTTGGAGTTTATTGTTTGGAGTAGGATTGTTTTTTAATGGATGATCGGCGCTAAAAATTTAGATTATTTGGTTTTATCTCAAGCTGCAAGTTTTCGCTCCGGCATTACATTGCCATTTCAAATAGTTGAAAATACTTTTTCAGATATAGAAGGAATTTTTAATGTATCAGTTCCAGAAGATTCTGTGCAACCATGGAAATCAGCAAGTGGAAGTATAAGCAGGGACAAAAATCAGGCTATAGTTGGCGCTGTTGCGGAAGCAATGGAGAGGTACTCAGCCGCTGTGATTAGTTTTCCAATAAAAAAATTGCAAGATCTGAAAGAGGAAAAAGTAATAACTCATTCGGAATTTTCTTTGTTTTCTGAAGAGCAGTATAATAGTTCTGATTTTCCATGGAGGAAATTTGGCACGGATGAAGCTTTTTTTGGAGAAGTTTTTTCTGTCTATGACAATGAAAAATTTTGGGTGCCGCAGGAGTTAATTGGTCTTGGAACGAAATCTGATGAAGCGCTTATTCCATCTACTTCGACAGGGCTGGCGGCGCATTTTGATAAATACAAAGGACTTTTGCTTGCCATTGAGGAGTTATTGGAACGAGACGCTTTGACTGTGTATTGGCTCAATTCGCTTGGCGGAAGAGAAATCAGGCTTGAAGAAAGGTACGTAGCTCCCATCACAAAAAAGTTTGGGCAGGTTCTTTGCTTTGATATAACGCAGGTTTGGAATCCGCATCCCGTTGTTATTGTGTGTGGTTATTTAAAACAACGAAACAAAAAACGTATTTCCATGGGAGTTGCATGCAGAGAGACTTATGAACAAGCAATAGAAAAGGCTTATCTGGAATGGATACAAGGCGCGATTTTTGCTGGGTTTTACGATATTTATCATCCGGATATCAAGCTTGAAGATAAAAAGGATTTGATTGATTTTGACGAGCATGCTGTTTATTACACAATGTATCCTGATTTATGGGAACAGGTTCCTTTATTAGCCAAAAAATTTGCTTACAAAAAACGCATTATTAAAAAGCGCGAATATGATACCAAGTCTATACTTGGCAGGTTGCTTGATAAGCTCAAAGGTGTTGGAATTAGAATTTTTTATCGTGACATTACTTTGCCTGATGTGCGCGAAGCGGGATTAAATGTGATTAGGGTATTGTCTCCAGAACTTTCTTTAATTCATGGCGATGAGAGAGCACCTTTTCTTGGGGGGAGAATAAACGATGTAAAATGGCGATATCCGGATTTGGTTAATCAAATAGAGTTTCCAAATAAATATCCTCACCCACTTGGTTAATATGGCAAACAATATCAAAAATGGCACACTTTTTAGTTTATTTTGGGAAAATTCAAAGATAAATAAGCGGAACATTTTAACTTTCGCAAAGAGACTTGACGAAGATGCTCGTACTGCAAAAAATGTCCCTCAAATTTTTTATCCAACTGAAGATTTATTTTTGTCAAGACCTAGGGATGATTTATCGCGTTTGATGTGTGAGCGCAAAAGCTCAAGAAGTTTTTCAGATGTCGCATTGTCCGAAAAACAACTTGGTTCGCTATTTTATGCATTTGCTCAGAGATCTAAATCAACTAGGTTGATTCCTTCAGCTGGAGGTAAATATCCTATTGAGGTTTATGCTTTTTTATTCAATGTCAGGTCGAAGCTGAATAAAAAAGTTGTTTATTACAATGCTGATAATCACTCCCTTTCAGTTGTTGCAGAGTCTTGTGATTGGCAAAAAGAACAGGAGTTTTTCGGTCTAAATTTAGATGGTGTGCCAGCGGTGTTTTTTGTTTTTGTTGCCATACCGGAGAGAACTATAGATAAGTATGGAGAGCGTGGTGGTAGGTTTATTTTAATTGAAGTTGGGCATTATGCGCAAAATTTAGCGTTGCGTTTATCTTTGGAAAAACTTGGCGGGGTGATATCTGGCGCTTTGCGCGATGATGAAGTAAAAAGATTGCTTGGATTGCAAAACACAAACGCGCTTATAACTTTGGGTTTTGCGTGTGGAAATATAAAGAGGTAATGGATGGTGGTAAAAATTATGTAGTTATTTGGTTTGCGGTTTTTTATAATTTTCGTTTTCGTTAATGAAAACAAGACTTGGGAGTTTTGGTCTTTTGGATGTTGTTTGATTGATTTAATATAATTCCTCTACAAAATGCTCAAATTTTTGTATTATAATCTGGATAATCCGTAATATTAATGTTTAAATTTATGTCAAACAGTGACATTGCCCACTGGGATTTGGTACATCAAAAGACATATAAAGGCACAGAAAGTCATTCTAAGTATGCTGAAGAGAAAGAAGTACTTTTCCCAAGAAATTCATTGGTGGTTGACTTAGGAGCAGGCACTGGAGCTGACGCTTTGTATTTTGCGCGCAAGGGACATAAGGTTATCCTTTTGGATATCTCTAATTACGCGCTTGAGAAAGCCAAAGAAAGAGCTGTAAAAGAAGGTTTGCAGGAAAATATTTTTACTCAGCAAACTGATTTTGGTTTAGATGAATTGCCAATAAAATCGGATAGCGCGGATGTTGTTTATTCGCGCATTTCGCTTCATTATTTTGAATCAAATCATACGATGAAGCTGTTTAGAGATATATATAGAATTTTAAAAATTGGAGGCGTTGCCTATCTTACATTTAAATCTCCCAAAGATCATGTAGAAATGGAATATCTTAGGAAAAGAGCTTCAGAATTTGAGAAAAATGTGTTTATAGAGAATGGGCAATTAAGAAGCAGATTTACAGTGGAACAATTAAACTCAATTTTGGAAAAAGCCGGAATTAACGATTTTTCAGTGAATGAATATATAGAAGATTTGTTTGACATTTCAGGGAATTTACTGGGCAAACTTTATTTGAATGAAGTGGTGATAAGAAAGTTTGGTTGACAGTGTGAACATAATATTTGTTACTAGATTATACTCTCCTCATTTAGGTGGTGTAGAAAAAGTTGTTGAAAATCTTGCTGTTAATTTAGTGAAAAGAAACCATAAAGTTTGTGTAATAACAAGCAAGCATGATTTAAATCTTCCTGATTCAGAGCTGATTAAAGGTGTGCAGATTACACGAATTTGGTATCCTCGGGTTAAATTTTTAGGTATTTTTATAATATGGTGCCAAATGGTTAAATTGCTTTTAAAGATACTAAAATCTGACATTGTTCATATCCATGATGTGTTTGTGTGGTATTTACCAATTAGATTAATCTTACCATTTAAGAGAGTTTATCTTACTATTCATGGTTGGGAGGGACAAAGCAAAATTCCGATAAAAAGTTTGTTGCAAAAAAGGTTGTCTTGTCTTTTGTCTACTAAAACTATTCTTGTTGGTTCTTACTTAGAAAAATTGTATGGAGTAAAAGGGCATCTAATTTCGTATGGAGGGGTTGATAGCAAAAAGAAACAATTTTCCCCAAAAGTCAAAAATAATTTAGTTTATGTAGGCAGATTGGATAGATCTGCTGATTTGCAAATTATTTTGAAAGTTTTAAAAAATTACAAATCTGAATATAAAATCACTTTTATTGGAGATGGCGATTTGTCTTCAAATTGTAAAAAAATTGGAGCAGTTACAGGTTTTACTGACCCTTATTTTTATTTAGAAAAGTCTCGAATATGCATAGCAATTGGTTACTTATCAACGCTTGAATCTTTGGCGCACGAAAATGAAACCATTGTTGTATGCGCAAATCCTATACGCAAGCTGGCTTTTGTTAACGCTCCTTTTGCAAAGTATATTGAGTTAATTGAAGATGAATTTCATTTGAATTTTGTTCTTGACAAACTCTTAAAAACAAAGTCAATATCCCGAAAAACTAAGCTTGGGGCAAAATTTGCGAGAAAATTTACATGGGATAAACTTGCAAATGATTATTTAAAAATTTGGAATGAAAAATAGAGTTTCTGTTTGTGTTACGGTATTCAATGAAAAAGATTCAATCGGAGATTTGATTAAATCGCTGTGCTTTAATAAAGATTGCTTCCATGAATTAGTAATTTGCGATGGCGGTTCAATAGATAAAACTGATCAGATAGTTAAAAATTTATCAAAAGATTTTAAGTGGATAAAGTTTGTTGTTTCCAAAGGAAATGTAGCGCATGGAAGAAATGTTGCTGTCAAAAACGCAAGTGGGGACATAATTGCGATGACGGACGCTGGTTGCATTGTCCAAAAAAATTGGGTCAAAAAGATAACTCAACCTTTGTTTGATGGCAAGTATGATATTTCTGCGGGTTTTTATAATATCAAAACAAGAAATAGTTTCCAAAAAGCTCTTGGTTTCTTTCGTGGGGTTAACAAAAACAATTACAATTCAAAAACTTTTATACCCTCTTGTAGATCAGTAGCTTTTAAAAAAAGAGTTTGGATTTGTGTTGGCGGCTTTGATGAAAAGTTGTCTTTAAGCGGTGAAGATACCAAATTTTTTTACGAAGCGCTTAAGAATGGATTTAAAATGAAAAAAGTAAAGGACGCATTGGTTGATTGGGTGGAACCTGTGCAATTTGGCATAAAAGATATTTTTAAATTTTATTATTATGCAAAAGGTGACGCTCAAACGAGTATTTGGTGGGATCCTGTGAAAAAATGGCGCACTCACAATATTAAAATATTGTCTATATTTTTAAGGTATGGTTTTTTTATCGCTTGTTTTTTCTTTGATAGATTTTTTGGCGCTTTTGTTTTTGCTTTTTATTTATTGTGGGCTTTTGCCAAAGTTTTTAGAAATCAAAAAGATTTTTACGCAGGGTTTTGGGGGATGATTATCCAAATATTTAGTGATTTTTTAATAATGGCAGGTTTTGTGAAAGGTTTTATTAAGTGAATTTTTATTATAATTAAGTATCTATTTTATATTATTACTGTTAGTTGATTAGTGTTTATCGAAAATGTTTCTCAAAAAACTGGTATTAGGTTTGTCTTGGATTGGCGCGTTGAGGGTGTTAACTAGAATTTTAGCCTTTGTAAAAATATTTTTCATAGCCAGACTTCTATCACCAAGCCAATTTGGCGTGTTTGGTATTGCCAGCTTAATACTTTCTATTTTGGAAGTTCTCACAGAACCTGGAACAAATGTGTTTTTTATACAAAAAGAAGGCAAAATTAGACAATACCTAAATTCAGCTTGGACGTTGTCTATTGTTAGAGGATTTTTTTTGGGAGTGTTGATATTTGCTTTTTCACCTTTGACATTGTCTTTTCTTAGTTTAAGCGAGGCAGAAAAAATCGATTGTGAAAACATTTTGCGTTTGATAGCTTTTGTTCCTGTTATAAAAGGATTTGTTAACCCGGCTGTGGTTAGTTTTTTGCAGGATCTTAATTTCAAAAAGGAGTTTATTTTCAGATTTGTCATATTTTTTATTGACGCGGGAGTTACAATTTTTTCAGCATTGATTTACCCGCATCCTTTATGTTTTGTATATGGTTTGATAGCGGGAGCTTTGATGGAGGTGACGCTTTCGTTTATTTTTGTCGCAA
This sequence comes from Patescibacteria group bacterium, assembly GCA_025057695.1. Lineage (GTDB taxonomy): Bacteria > Patescibacteriota > Microgenomatia > UBA8517 > UBA8517 > JANWVB01. Next base: position 17,315 of record JANWVB010000007.1, on the reverse strand, counting down.
AAAGACCAAATTTTGAATTTAGCGAAGGAAAAATCAAACATATTCTCTCGCGAGGCAAGTGGATTACTTTGCATGGAATATCGGAATTTGTTTATAGGAACATTGACGATTTCTTTGTAACAAAAGTTTTTGGCCCTTATTATTTGGGCATTTATCAAATGGCTTACAAAATCGCAGTTCTGCCAATTACTGAAATTGCCGACGTCTTTGGCAAAGTGTCTTTTCCCATGTATGCAGAAGTTATAAGCAAAAGCAAAGATTCTTTAAATAGTATTCTTGCTAAAAGTTTTATCTTTATGATTTTACTTTTATTGCCATTTATTATTTTTATGAATCTGTACGCTTCAGAAATTGTATTTTTTGTTTTGGGCGATCAATGGTTGAATACTGTTTCTTTAATTAAAATATTAGTAGTTTACTCTTTTATAAGGTCGTTAATTAATCCTTTATTAACCTATATGCTAGTTTGTAAAAAGCAAGAATATCTGGCTTATGTGTCTGGCACTACCATGTTAATTTTGATATTTTTGTTAATATATTTGGGTTATAAGTTTGGTGTCAATGGTGTCGCCTTAGCTGTTTCAGTTTCTTCATTTTGCTCTCTGCCGATTACTTTATATTTATTTTTGAAATTGAAAGGACAAGAATTAAGAAGATGATGGATTTTAACGAGCGGGTTATACCGGGAGTGTCCGCGAACTTTTTGCTTAAAGAGGCGGAGGCAAGGTATATATTTTGCAAAAGGTATGTTTCAAAAGGCGAGAAGATTCTTGATTTTGGATGTGGATGTGGTTATGGGACGTACTTGCTTTCGCAAAAAGCATTTGCAATTGGCATCGATGCAAGCGAAGAGGCGATTAATTTTGCGAAAAAAAGGTATAAAGGAGACTTGCAATTTTTTGTTGGCGATGTGGATACGCTAGCAAATTTTGATAATGATAGTTTTGGTTGTGTTTGTTCATTTGAAGTTATAGAGCATTTGGATAAGCCATTGTCGTTTGTCAAAGAAGCCAAAAGAATTCTAAAAAATGGCAGTTATTTCGTATTGTCAACTCCCAATAGATTAATTCATTCTCCAGATGGAGTTATAAAAAGCAAATACCACTTGCGCGAATATGATTCTTTAGAATTTGAGAGACTTTTGAAGTCGTGTTTCAAAAACGTTCTTATCTTGGGACAGAATAAATCAAAAAGAGCAAAAACAGCCATAAATAAGTTTATGGTCTCTCAGACTCATAGAGAAAATATTGCAAGAAGCGATCTTTTAAAAATAAGAAAATTAATTCCTAAAAATGTCAAAGAATATTTGTGGAGATATCTAGGTTATTTTTTTGGCAGGGGAGCCCAAGATATTTTGTCATCAAAAGATTTTCCCATTGGTAATTTATCTGATGAAAGTGAGTATTTGATTGCGGTATGTCAAAAGTAAAACTTTCTATAATTCTTGTTCATTATGGAGATGATAGTGTTATACAAGATAGCATTTCAAGAATTTTTGAGCTGAAAATAAATTTTAGATTTGAATTAATAGTTGTAGATAACAATGAAAAAAAGTCTTCTTTGAAAGAACAAATTCCTAAAAATGTCGTATACATCAAACCTCCTAAAAATTTAGGATATGGAGGTGGGAATAATTTGGGAGCGCGCAATGCAAAAGGTGAATATTTGCTGATTTTGAACCCTGATGTTTTTTTGTATCCATTTGCAATAGATAAATTAATTGAGTTTTTGGATAAAAATAAAAATGTGGCGGCTGTGTCTCCGATTTTGACAAATGAAAAGCATACCGGCACAAAAGAATTAACTCCTGTCAGAGCCATTTTTGCTCACTCTTTTATTCATAAATATTTTCCAAAAAATTTTGTTGCCCAAGATTATAAACTTGCAAATATAAACAAAAATTATCCATACGAAGTTGATACTCTTCCCGGTTGCGTTTTCATGATTAGGAAAAGTGTATTTTTTGAAGTGGGTGCATTTGATGAAAATATGTTTTTGTATTATGAAGAATCTGATCTTGGTAGAAGAATAAAGGCTTTTCATTATCTAATGTTTGTGTTGCCTTATGCAAAAGCGCAGCACAAACAGATAAAGGGTCAAAGCAAAAATCTTTTAATAGAAAATATCAAAAGCAGGAGATATTACTTTCTTAAGCATTACGGATATTTTTGGATGCTTTTTGTTGAAATGTTTTGCGGGTTTTCCAAATGGCATTTCTTGTTGTTTTTGATTCTTATCTTGGCTCTTTGTTTAAGGCTTGTGAGATTGCCGGAAACATTTAATTTTGCGGGTGATGTTTCCTGGTACTTTTTAGAAGCCAAAAACATGCTTGTATACCAAAAATTTCCATTGGTTGGCATAGAGTCGAGTGTCCCCATACTTTCGCAAGGAGCTGTATGGACATGGATATTGGCTTTATTTTTGTATTTTGGAGATTTTAATCCTATTTATGCTTTATATCTAACGGCAATTTGGGGAGTGGCAAATATTCTTTTATTTTGGCTTTTGTTGACTAGATATTTTAACAAAGCACAAATTGCTATTGGTTCTTTGTTTTTGGCTGTTTCTCCGTTTATTGTTGAAAACGATAGATCTGCTTTTGTTAACACCGCATTTTTTGCTTTTTTGCTTTTGTTTTCATTTTTTGTATTTAAATTTATTAAACATGAAAGAATAAGATCTCTTTTTTGGGCAGGTTTTAGTTTGGGTATTGCTTTTCAGGTTGAATTGGCCGCTTTCCTGCTTTTTCCAGTTGTTATTTTCTATTTGTTTTTATTTTTTAAATTAAAATTTCTAAAAAATTGTTTGTATTTTATTTCTGGATTTTTTGTTTCAATTATTCCCTTTTTTATTTACGATTACCAAAGAGGTGTGTTTATTCAAACTGTTGGTTTTGGCGTATGGTTTTTAAGCAAATTTTTAGATTTATTTAATTTTAATCAATTAACAGTTTTTTCTATTAACAATCAAGCGATCTCAGTTTTTGGAAGGATTTTTGTGGATAATTTTATGTTTGTCCTTGCGTTTTTATTTTCTTGTATACTAATTGCCATTTATTGCCTTTTTTATGGAGACAAAATTAAGAAATTTATTGCGCTTTGGTTTTGTCTTGGGATTTTGGGATTTTTTGTTAGAGGAAGTTTTTCTGACGCATACATGCCTATTTTATATTTGCCGATTGCGTTTTTAGTTGGCGATCTAGGAGTAAAAATTGTTCTAAAAAATAAGATTCTTGGCATTTCTTTAATTTTTTTGTATTTGATTTTGAGCTTTTTTAAATCTTTGCATAAATTTTCAGTTGAAAATTCAACTTCTTTTTTAGATAGAGAAAAGGTGGCGCAAGTAATTGTTGAGGACTTGAATGATAAGAATTATAAACTTTTATATATCGGTCCAAATAGTCAATTCAAATCTGGAGATTCTCAATGGAGATATTTGCTATGGACAAAAGGGAACAAACCTGATGATGATGCTAAGTTTAAGGTTTTGATAACTGAAAGTTTAGATAATTTGCCTGATTTTTATCATTATGAATTAACGCGCGATTTTGGCGGTATAAAAGTAGGATACTTACAGTAATGCTGACTGCAATAGTGCTAACAAAAAACGAAGAAAGTAAAATTGCCAGATGTTTAGATTCTTTGTGGTTTTGCGATGAAATTATAGTATGCGATGATTGCTCGACAGATGCAACCCGCATAGTTGCTAAAAAATACCCAAATGTGAAGGTGTTGGTACATTCTTTAAGGGGAGATTTTGCCCAGCAAAGAAATTTTGCATTATCATATGCTTCCCATAAGTGGGTGTTGTTTGTTGACGCAGATGAAGTTGTATCAAATGAGCTTGCTAAAGAAATTTCAAATGTTTTGCCAAAAACAAAAAAAGACGCATTTTACATACATCGTAGCGATTATTTTTTAGGCAAGCAGTTAAAATACGGCGAATCAGGAAACAATAAGATAATACGGTTAGCCAAAAAAGGATCTGGGCTTTGGCAAAGAAAAGTTCATGAAGTCTGGCAAGTTAAAGGAAGTATTGGAGAATTAAGATCTACTCTTTGGCATTACCCTCATGACAATTTATTCCTTTTTCTTGATAGCATAAATTGCTATGCGAAAATGCATGCGTTTGAAAATTATTATGCTGGCAAGAGGTCATCCCTTGCATTGATTATTTTCGCTCCTATTTTTAAGTTTATGCAGAATTATATTTTTAGGTTAGGATTTTTAGATGGTGCGCACGGAATGGTGTCTGCACTGATGCTTTCTTTCCATTCTTTTTTGGCGTGGAGCAATTTATGGATTTTGCAGAAGAAAAAGTAGGTAAAATTTTTAAGTTCTTGCTTTTATTTTACATAGTTTTAATTCCTTTTGGCCAATTAGCCCGTTTTGATATAAAGGTATTAAATTTTACAATTCCGTTTATTTTTTATGATTTAGTTGCGGTTGCGCTTTTTGTCACACATTTTTTTTGTAGGACCAAATTAAAAGTAAATAAGCAGATGTTTTATTTTTTCCTTGTTGCCTTATTTAGTTTTTTGGTAAACATAAGATTTGTATTTGACCAACATACGATAAATTCAACTTTATATTTGCTCAGACTTGCTTCCTGGGGAGCAATTTATTCAGCCGCAAGTTATGTGATTGGCAAAAACTTAATCAAGAGCGACAATTTGACCAAGTATCTTTATTATTCAATTTTTGTGGCATGTTTGTTTGGATTTTTTCAATATATTTTTGTTCCCGATTTGAGATTTTTAATCAAATTTGGTTGGGATGATCACCTAAATCGTTTGGCGGGTTTTTATTTCGATCCGACTTATATTGGGTTTTTGTCCATTTTTGGATTTTTTTTGTTATTTTTTATTTATCGTGAGAATCTAAATCCAAAAAATATTTTTTTGTTTTGTTCATTTTTTTTAATTGTTTTGCTTTTAACTTATTCTAGAGCTAGCTATTTAGCGTTTATTGCAAGCTCTGTTTATTTTTTTGCAAGTTTGTACAACAAAAGGTTAATAAATTTCTTTACAATTTTTACTTTAGCTTCTATTTTTGTATTTTTTTTATTTTCTTTTTCACGTTTTGAAGGCGAGGGTGTGAGACTAGGAAGAGTTGCAAGCATTTATCAAAGACTTGAGAATTATTCGCAGACATTGACAATTATTAAGGATTATCCTTTGTTTGGAGTGGGGTTTAATAATATGTGCAGAGTTAGACTGGAATATTTTGGCGGCAATGCAGATTCTAATGCATGTTCAGGCGCAGATTCAAGCATATTGTTTGTTTGGGCAACAATGGGAATTATTGGATTAATTTTATTTGCAAACTTGATTTACGTATTATTTTGGAGTAAAAATTCAAGTCTCTTTGTAAAAACAATCTTTATTGTTATCTTTGTTCACAGCATTTTTTCTAATAGCTTTTTTTATTCCTTATTTGTAGGAATTTTTATGATTATTTTTGCGATTACAGCTGATTTAAGGCACAAAATTAACAACAAGCTCTTTTTCTGATGGATTTCCGGATTGATCTTCAGCTTTTGCAACAAATTTATTTTCGCCCTCATTTAGGCTAACTGTGTATGAAAATGAACCGTCTTCTTCTACAAAAACATATCTGTTGTTAATTGTAACTTTTGCTTTAGGTTCTGTTTTGCCGTTTATTGTCAATTGTCTTTCTTTCGGTCCAAAAAAACTTGAATTGTCTGATGGCTTTATTATTTCTATGTCTGGAGGGGTATTGTCATAAACGATAATTATATTTTCAGAATCATTGCTTTTATTCCCACTAGTGTCTTTTGAAAAGGCATATAATGAATTTTCCCCCGGAACTAATTTCAAGCTAATTCGGAAGATTCCTTCCGCGTTTGCCAAAACTTCTGAAGTTTGTCCATTCAAAAATAAAAATACATAAGCTCCCGGTTCTGTCCTGCCTTTTATTTCAACTTCTTTTTTATTTGTATATTTATTGATTGGTTCAAATTCAGGAGCGATTGGTGGAGTTGTATCGCTTTTTTCAGGCGAAGTGTAACTTTGTTTCATGTCAGTGATTATACTTAGCAAATTTGTAATTGTAGGAATACCAAAAAATATTAGGAAAAGTAGGATACTTATTGAAGTGATAAATAAAAATATGGCTTTTCTTAAGTTATGTTTTTGTTCAATGATTTGTTTACGGGAGTAGAATTTATTTTCCAGTGTTTGGTATTGGTTGATTTTTATTTTTGATACTTGGTTGGGTCTCATAAATTTATAATTCAGATAACTTTGATTTAATCTAATTTATCAAAAATTTACAGCCAAATGAAATTTATCTATGTTTTCTTTTTTAGAGTGTAGCAATTATAAAAGCAAATTTTGGATTTGAAGCGAGAATTTTATGCAATCAAATAAATCATAGGAGTATTTTTATAATTTTTGCCCCTTGCAGAATCAAATCTTTACAAATATACCACCGGGGGTATACATAAATATGTATGAAATACTTAAATGATGGAAATAAAAAACTAATAATCCGACGCCTTAAACTTATTGAGGGTCAAGTGCGAGGATTACAGAAAATGATTGAGGAAGGTATCTATTGTATAGATGTAATTACACAAACATCTGCGGTGAAGCAAGCTCTATCCAATGTTGAGGATATCTTACTTGAAAATCACCTTGAGAGTTGCATAGTCAATCAAGTTAGAACAGGTCAGATTAGTAAGGCAAAGCAAGAAATCTTGAAGGTATATAAGCTAAAAAGAAGATGATATGTATACACAAACTTACAGAATAACGGGGATGCGTTGCTCTTCCTGTTCCGCTATTCTTGAAAAAATATTTAGGTAGATTGAGGGTGTTAAGTTGGCTGAAGTCAACTATGCCACAGAAAAGGCAAAAATTTCTTTTGACCCCAGAGAAGTTAATCCTCAAAAACTTTCTGAAAAGATTGAACCTTTTGGATATTCGCTTATCATTCCAGATGTTCCAATTGCTCTGAAAGAAAGTAGTAGACAAGCAAATGTATTTGCTACCAATAATCATCGTGACTGCGCAGTTATGGAAAAATCAAAGCAGGAAAAACTGAAAGAGTTAGCAAATATGCGCATGAATGCAATAGTGGTTATTCCGATTGCCATTTTTAGCATTATTTTCATGACTTGGGATATCTTTGCTCAATTTGGACTAATTTCAAAGATGCCTCAAACTGTTTATAAGTTTGTGCATCATCTTTTGCCAATTCTTGCTACATATATGCTTTTTGTAATTGGCAAGCCTTATTTGCTTGGTTTGTATCGCTTTTTGCGTTATGGCAAGGCAAATATGGATTCTCTTGTAGGTATTGGGACATTTACTGCCTTTCTTTATAGTTTTATTGTAAGCGCTTTTGAGGAATCGCTTAAACAATTTGTCAATATTGAGAATACCTATTATGACGTTACTATTGTGGTGATTGCTTTTATCACTTTTGGCAAATATCTTGAAGCGAAGGCAAAGATTAAAACAGGAGATGCCATTGAAAGACTTCTAAACTTGCAAGCAAAGACGGCGATTGTTCTGCGAAACGGCCAAGAAAAGGAAGTTTCTGTGAGTGATGTTGTGCGTGGAGACAGGATAATAGTTAAACCCGGCGCTAGTATTCCAGTTGATGGCATTGTTATTGATGGGAATTCTTTTGTGGACGAGTCTATGATTACCGGTGAATCTTTGCCAGTTGAGAAAAAAGCAGGTGATTCAGTGATGGCAGGCACAATTAACACTACAGGTTCGTTTGTTTTTGAAGCTACAAAGTTAGGATCAGAAACTTTGCTTGCTTGTATTGTTGCGTTGGTAGAAAAAGCCCAAGAAAGTCGCGCTCCTATCCAAAGATTAGCAGACCAAATTTCAGCTATTTTTGTGCCAGTTGTAATTGCTATTGCGTTTTTGGCGCTTGCAATATGGTTGTTAGTGGGAACTTTGAATTTTGGATTTGCGCAAGCTTTTTCATATGGACTAATTTCATTTGTTGGAGTTTTGGTTATTGCATGTCCATGCGCTCTTGGGCTTGCTACTCCTACGGCGATTATTGTAGGTGTTGGCAAAGGCGCCAAGGAAGGAATTTTGATTAAGGATGCCGTTACTCTTGAAACTTTACACAAGGTAAGTGTCGTAGTCTTTGACAAAACAGGCACGATTACTTATGGCAAGCCGAGACTTGTTAGCATTCAAAATGTTTCAAAGTTTTCCCAGAAAAAGATTGTTTCAATACTTGCCGCACTTGAAAACAAGTCAGAACATCCAATTGCCAATGCTATTTTGGAATATGCAAAAGCCAAAAAGGTTTCTCCAGAATCCGTATCAAATTTTAAAGCTATTAGAGGCAAAGGTGTTAAGGCTGTTGTTGATGGCACAGAGTATTTTGCTGGCAATGCCAAACTTATCTCTGATCTTGGACTTTCTTTGGATTACAAGCAAATTAATAAAAACGCAACATATGGTAATACTCCCGTAATTCTTGCCACCAAGGAGGCCATTTTGGCTGTCGCGATGGTTGCCGACACAGTTCGGCCAGAAGCTATTGAGGTGGTTAGAAATTTGCATAATTTTGGGATAAAGACTATCCTGCTTACTGGCGATTGCCAAAAAACCGCATTTGCTATTGCTAGTGAAGTAGGCATAGATGAAGTTTTTGCGGAAATGCTTCCTGAAGATAAGCTCAAAAAAATCAAAGAATTGCAAAATCAAGGTTGTATTGTGGCAATGGTTGGTGATGGAATTAACGACGCGCCTGCTCTTGCGCAGGCAGATGTTGGTATTGCTATGGGAAGTGGTACTGATGTTGCTATAGAAACTGCTAACATTGCTCTCTTGGGCGGAGAGATTGCAAAGCTGGTAAAAGCAATTAAACTTTCTAAGTTTACCATAAATGGTATAAAACAGAATCTTTTTTTTGCTTTTATTTATAATATTCTTGGAATTCCACTTGCCGCTGGAGTTTTTTATCCGCTTTTTGGTTGGATTTTAAATCCTGTCTTTGCCGGGTTGGCAATGGCATTTTCAAGTGTGTCAGTTGTATCCAATTCTTTGCGTCTTAAAACGAAACCGCTTTAATTATGAGAAAGTACAAATTTCATGTATCTGGTATTCATTGTTCGTCGTGCAAGATTTTTATTGAAGACACTTTGAACAACCAAAATGGTGTTAGTTGTACCAATGTAGATTTAAAAAATGGGACGATTTTGGTTCGTACCACGATTGATATAGATCGACACAAACTTGCTAAGATTTTAAATGATAAGATAAATTCTAGAGGTTATCATATTTCAATTGAGAAACAGTTGCTTGAAAAAAAAGACAATAAATTAATTTGGCAAGCTTTACCTATTGGGTTTTCATTTCTTTTCATATTTTATATTTTACAAAAATCAGGAATTTTAAACTTCGGTTTTGAAGGAAATGTGACGCCTATAACTAGTTTTATTATTGGCCTTATTGCGTCAGTATCAAGTTGCATGGCGGTTGTTGGTGGATTGGTGCTTTCGCTATCTGCAACGGTTGCCAAAGATAAGATAAGCGACATAAAACCGATGTTGCTTTTTCATAGCGGGCGCTTGATGGGCTTTGCTTTGCTTGGAGGTGTTCTTGGCTCAATTGGAAGCTTAATTAGTGTAAGCTTTACACTTTCTGCGACGCTTGGAATTATCGCATCGATAATGATGATTATTCTTGGTTTTAATCTTGTTGGATTGTTTGAAAAAAATATAATTGCTTTACCTTCAAATTTTTTTACTCTTTTTCGCAAAGTTGAGCATGAAACTATAACTACTTTTTTAGTGGGTGTTGGGACTTTCTTTTTGCCGTGCGGTTTTACACAAACTATGCAATTTGCGGCAATTTCCAGCGGTTCATTTTTATCAGGCTTCCTTGTTATGACAGCATTTGCGCTTGGCACATTTCCTGTTCTTGCGTTTTTGTCATTTGGTTCGGTTTCGTTTGCTCAGTCAAAATATGCTTCGCTTTTTTTTAAATCAGCGGGAGTGATTGTAATTGGACTCGGCATCTTTGGACTTCTTGGAAGTCTTGCAGTTATCAACCCTTTGTTTAACATATAATTGAACTAGGTTATTTATGCAAAGAAACAAAATATTATTTTTTATTTTTATTGCCGGTGTTATTATTAGTATTTCTGGTTACTTTATTTTGGGAACAAATTTACTTTCAAATCTAGAAGGTGATGTCATGCAGTCACAAAATGTAGAAATAAAAGATGGTGTTCAGTATGTTACTGTAACTGCCAAAGGCGGTTATTCCCCGCGTAATACACAACTCGAAGCGGGGATGCCGACTAAATTAGTAATAAAGACAGAAAGCACATATGATTGTTCAGCGGCTCTTATAGTCCGTTCGGCAAGTTTTCAAAAATTATTGCAACCAACAGGAGAAGAGGTAATTGACTTGGGGATTCCAAAACCGGGCGAAAAAGTCCGAGGAACCTGTAGCATGGGAATGTATAATTTTAGTATAAATTTTAATTAGCTTTCAGGATAATTTTATGTGAAAAACAAACATAGGAATCAAGTGATAATTGATGTAAGCGTGTGAAAATGATTTTGATACCTTTATACATATTTTTAAGAATTAGAAACTTGTAAAAAGATTTGTTCAAGCAAAAAATTTGAAGATTTGTGAGCCTACGGTCGGGATTGAACCGACGACCTGCGGTTTACGATACCGCTGCTCTGCCAGCTGAGCTACGTAGGCAATTTTTTCAGTTGGGCTATATTATATCCTAATTGCGTGGTTGTTTGTTATTTCAGATTTGATAAGAAGTCAAACCTAGAGAGCTTCTTGAATGCACTTTTCTTTTAGAGAGTCATAATTTAGCGTAGGATCAATAAGATTTCTATCTTTGTAAATAAACGAGCTTTTTGATGCCACATCTGAACATTGGGCGTTAATAATCATTGGTTTGTAATAGAAAAAAACTAGCATACCAAAAGCAAGGGAAAAACAAACAAATATGAAAAGATATAAATAGTTTGTTTGTTTTGTTTCGTACATCATGACAATTTAATTGAAGCAGTTTTTTGTTTTAATATCAAGATAATATCTTTTAAAAATTGTCAATTTAATTTTTAAAAGGAGCTTAGGTTGTTCAATGCTAGTTTTTCAGTTTTGGTTGAACCCTTAAAACTTATAAACTTGTCAATGGTAGTGTTTGGAGCAAGTACAAAGTAATTTATTATAATGTTACGTATTTATAAATTAACAATTAAATGAATTAACAAATATTTGAGCGGGATACGGAAGTCGAATCCGTTTCTCTACCTTGGGAAGGTAGCGTTAGACCGTTTAACTAATCCCGCTTGGTGCGAGTATTATATCAAACGATATAACTATTTTTTGGGTATTTCAAGCACATTGCCCGCGTGAATAACACTTGGGTTTTTGAGTTTATTGAGTTTGGCAATTTTTACCCAAAGATAAGGATTACCTAATTGGCTTTGAGCAATTTTCCACAAACTATCACCTTTTTGAACAGTGTATTTTTCAGTTTCACCAGTTTTGCCTTGATCTGAGTCTGTTGCCGCGGCAGTTTGGTTGGAAGTTGGTATTTTTAAAGTTTGTCCAATTTCAATTTTGTTTGGGTTTTTAATATTGTTTTCTTTGGCAATTTTTGTCCAATCGTAACCTGTGCCGTAGTATTTTTCAGATATTTTCCACAGTGTTTCTCCTGATGCTACTACATGTTCGCTAGAAACACTTGGCTCGTTGGCTTTGGGAGTAGGTGTAGGCGTGATTGTTTCTAACTTTTTAGTTGGTGTTGGCGAATTGGTTGATGTGGGTGTTGATGTTGATTCGAGTGTGGGTGATACTTTTGCTATTGTTGTAGGGCTTGTTGTGTCTACCGGTTTGCGAGGTTTAACATCCGGTATGGTTATTTCGGATCCCACCTTTATTCGATCTGGGTTATCTAGGTTGTTAGCATCTCTTATATCGACCCAGTTATACCCTGTGCCGTAATATTTTTCTGATATAGACCAAAGAGATTCGTTTTCAGCTACTGTATGGATAGTTGGAAGTTTGGTCTCTGTTGGCGATAAGTTGTTTGTTATATCGCCGTTAGATGGGAAAGGTGGTTTTTGTTCTGTTTGTTGAGAGAAGTAATTTACTCCAAAGATCCCAATCACAATTATAACTAAGACTCCCATAACCATGCTGATTGTAGATTCTTGTAGCTTGATATTTTTTAGAATGTTTTTTATGTCCATGTCTTTAATTCGCAAACTGAAATGAGGCAGAAGAAAACCACTGGAGCAGACTTTTAGCTACATTCTACGTAACTTTTTTAATATGTCAACGGTTAACTTTAGTTGAAATTGAGGTTTTTGCTCGTTTGATCAACTCACACTTTAAGCTAATTTTGCGGGACCGACGGGACTCGAACCCGCAACCTCCGCCGTGACAGGGCGGCACTCTAACCAATTGAGCTACGATCCCACTTCGTTTGTGTTATTTTTTTAGTGTTAGTTAGTTTAGTATGGTGAAAGGTTGACAAACCTACGACAAAATCTAAATTACGCTTGATTAATTGTTTTATTATTTGGCTAGTCTTAAAACAACAAGAAATCTAACTAAAATCAAATAACACTAACTACTTTGAATTATAAAATAAAATGCTTACTACAGCAATGAGTTTGTATTTATAATTGTTAATACGTGACTAACGATTATACTTAAATAAATATAATATAGTTTTATTGTTTTATTTGTTTAATTCATTTTTAATACCGATTAATTATGAGTTTTAATTATGCTTTTGTAACTGGAGCGTCTCAAGGTCTAGGGAAAGCTTTTTGCGAATATCTTTCAGTTAATGGTTATTTTGTTTTTGCGGGAGTAAGAGATATACAAAGGTTTGATTTAGCGCATGAAAATGTTTGCCCTGTTGTAATAGATGTGACATCTGACTCTTCAATTTCTCAAGCTTGTGAAAAAGTGCGTGAAAAAACAAATGCGATTGATTTGTTAATAAATAATGCTGGAATAAACAAAGATACCGCAACTTTTGGCAACAAGAACCTTGTTTGTAAGTTGGATCAATTAGATAGAGGTATGCTTCTTAAAATGTTTAACACGAATTCGGTCTCTCCTCTTATGGTGACAAAGTGTTTTTTGCCTTTTTTAGTTACGGATCCTTGTTTTGTGATAAATATTTCAAGCAACAGAGCTAGTTTTCACGATGAATTGCCAAATGAAAATGCCAATTACGGTTATCGTGCAAGTAAAATCGCGCTTAATATGTATACGTTTTGTAGTGTTTGGGATTTGCCAAAAAATGTGAAAACTTTTGCGGTACACCCTGGCGACATGAAAACACACATGAATCCGGATGGTGTAGACGAACCACTTATTCAAGCAGAAAAAATAATCAATATCACTAAAAATTGGAATGATGAATTCAATGGGAAATTCCTTAGATATTCGGGGGAGCTTTATCCTCTTTAATTTGTGATTTTATGAAGATGCATAAGAATATGACAAATCTGGAAGTTGCTGAGTTGTTGCGAGATATAGCCGCCGCATATCAGTTAAAGGATGAGACAAGAAATAAGTTCAGGATAGTTGCTTATCAACGTGCTGCCGATAGCATAGAGCATTTGTCAAGTGAAATCAAAGACATCTGGGATGAAGGCAAGCTTGTGGAAATTGCTGGCGTTGGGCCTTCACTGGCAAAGCATTTGGATGAAATTTTTTCAGTGGGCAGTTCATCTCACTTTGCTGACATTTTTCAAGGATTGCCAATGTCGATATTTGAGCTTATGAAAATACCGGGGGTTGGTGTAAAGACTGCTTATAAATTAGTTAAAGAGTTGCCAATTGGAGATAAAGATCCGATTGGCGATTTGGAGAAATTAGCTAAGAAAGGAGAGATAGCAAAACTAACTGGTTTTGGCGAGGATTCACAGTTTGCAATATTACGATCAATTAATATGGTAAGAAAAGCAGTTAAGAGACATCTTCTGCCTTATGCGTATCTGATTGCCGAAAAAGTTTCTGAGTGGATTTTGCAAAATAAACATGTTGTTAGGGTTGAGCCGCTTGGAAGTTTGAGGCGCAGAGTTTCAACTATTGGAGATGTAGACATAGCTGTCGCAACGAAAAACCCGGGTAGCGTTCTTGATCATTTTGTAAGTTATCCTAAGAAAGTGAGAATTATTGAAAAAGGTGTCCACAAGGCTTCAATTCTTTTGCCGGGAGGTATGCAAGTTGATTGCATGGTTCAAGATCCTGAGTCTTTTGGCTCTCTTTTGCAACATTTTACTGGTTCTAAGCATCACAATATTGCTTTAAGAGAATATGCATTGAAATTAGGTTTTAGTTTATCAGAGTATGGTATTCGTGCAAAAACAAATGATTCAGACAAAGGAATGGAGACATTGAAAAAGTTTAAAACAGAGGAAGAATTTTACAATTTTTTAGGTCTTGATTGGATACCTCCTGAGCTTAGGGAAAATACAGGAGAGATAGAAGCCGCCAAAAACCATCAATTGCCCGATTTGATTTTGCTTTCTGATGTGAAAAGCGATCTTCAATTGCACTCTGATTTTGATGTGGAAACAAGTCACGATTTAGGCGCAAGCTCTATGGAAGAATTGGTAGATATGGCAAATAGGTTAGGTTACGAATACATAGCGATGACTGAGCATAATCCCAGCAAGAAGGGACATAGCAATGATGAGATAGTAAAAATACTGCGGAGGAAACAGAAAAAAGTTAAAGAGTTAAATGAAATGGTCAATAAAGAAAAAGTTAGTGTTAAAAGGGTGTTCAATAGTTTGGAGATTGACATATTGCAAGATGGCAGTTTGCCTGTTCCTGAGTCTGCTTTTGAAACCTTAGATTTTGCTTTGGTTTCAATTCACTCAAGTTTTGAAATGACAAAAGAAGCGATGACTGGTCGTGTTCTTTCAGCTTTGTCTCACCCAAAGGTAAAGATATTTGCTCATCCAACCGCCAGAAAGCTTAACAGCAGAGAAGGAGTTGAAATAGATTGGGATAAGGTTTTTAGTTTTTGTGTGGAAAATAATAAATGGATTGAAATAAATGGTGATCCTATGAGGCTTGATTTGCCTGATTTTCTCGTTCGTGAAGGTGTTAAAAAAGGTGTTAAATTCACGTTTGGCACAGATGCGCATCACAAGCAAGGAATGGAAAACATGCAATGGGCTGTTTCTGTGGCAAGAAGAGGCTGGCTTACAAAAAACGATGTGGTAAATACCAAAAGCTTAAAGGATTTTGAAGAGATGCTATAATTTTAGTTAGTTGACAGTTTAATTTAAATAAGGGGGTGAAATACCATTAACATAGTTTTAATTGCAATAATAATTATTGGCATTTTAGTAGTCTGGGTGATTGCGGAGTACAACTTTTTTGTTGCTACTAAAGCAAGGATAAAAGCCGCGGTGCAAGAAATTGGCAATCAACTTAAACGACAAGCGGAATTAATACCAAATCTTGAATCTTCGGCAAAAGGGTTTCTTAAGCATGAAAAATCTATTTTCAAGGATCTAACTGACGCAAGAAAATCAATAATGTCTGCTGTAGAATCTGGAGATATTCAGGCAATGGCAGATGCCGGTAGTAAATTGGCTTCAATTTTGCCACAAATAAAAGTGGCAGTTGAGGACAATCCTGAGATAAAAGGCAACGAGGTGGTTACTAAATTAATGGATGAGTTGCGTGATACGTCTGACAAAGTAATGTATGCAAGACGTTTGGTTATTGATTTGACTGCAGATTACAATGTCAAAAGAGTTACTTTTCCTTCCAATTTGGTTGCCAATGCTTTTAATTTCACTGAAGCTCATGGGATAGTGACATCGGAAAAGGGGAGTCATTTAGAGGTCTCATCTGAAGAGATGAAGACACCCAAAGTTGATCTCTGAGCCTTTTTATAACTTGTATGAAAAATATTTACGAAGTTGCGTCTAGCAATAAACGCAAAAGCTTTTTTGTTGTTTTGGCGTTTGTAGTTTTTGTGGCAGTCTCTTTGTATTTTATGGCCAATGCGTACGCGTTGTATCTTGGTTACCAGCCTGGCGGACTTGGAATTGTTGGTTTTGCTCTTATAATTTCTAGTTTAATGGGTCTAAGTGGTTATTATTTTAGCGATAGAATTATTTTAGGCATTTCAGGAGCTCGTCCTGCGGATCGTGTAAGGGATTTTAATTTTTACACGGTTGCCGAAAATTTATCTATTGGCGCAGGATTGCCGATGCCAAAGCTTTATGTGATAGAAGATTCCGCGATGAATGCCTTTGCTACAGGCAGGGATCCTAAACATGCAGTAATTTGTGCCACAACCGGGCTTTTGAAAAAACTTAACAGAACGGAATTGGAAGGAGTTGTTGCTCATGAGCTTGCGCACATAAAAAATTATGATATAAGACTCATGTCTATTGTTTCAGTGCTTGTTGGTTCTGTGGCTTTGATTGCAGATTTTTTGTTAAGAGAAAGTTTTATTCGCAGAGATAGTAATTCCAAAGGGAGTGGCGCGCTTTTTTTATTGATCGGATTGATCTTTGCAATTTTGTCTCCTCTTGTTGCGCAAATTATACAGCTTGCAATTTCCCGTCGTCGTGAATTTATGGCTGATGCTGGATCGGTAGAGATTACCAGACAGCCAGCAGGGCTTATTTCTGCTTTGCAGAAAATATCTTCTGATCATGAACCTCTTGAAGTGGCTAATAAAGCCACAGCTCATTTGTATATCGCCAATCCGTTTAAAGACAAGGCAAGGGGAGGTGTTGCTTGGTTTTCCTCTTTGTTTAACACTCATCCGCCGGTTGAGCAAAGAATTGCCGCGCTTAAGCAAATGATGTAAGAATTTTGTAACTATGTCGTAACGAATTTTTTACAGAAATTATTAGTCTGTTTTGAATTTTTGACAGTTTATTTATGTGAAAATTGTTTTATTTTTAAGTTTTTGTTTAGTATTCATTGATGACTTTAGCTTTGACTTATAGTAATATAACAAGATTTAAATTTTTTATGAATAAATTTGTTTTGATTTTGGTTTTTGGCATGTGTGAATAATATAGTTTTTTATTTTTATGCAATTTTTTGCTAATTTAGTCATTAGAGCGATAAAAGATATTTTCGTTTGATATTCTTAAAATAAAAGGGTTGTAGAGAATTTTAGCATTGCGAAAGCAAGTTTGCTAACAGCTTTGAGAATTTGTTTATTGTTGAAGTTGTGAAATGTGTCCTAAATCACTGTAAGTTAGTCTTAAATAGTCTTTCTTGTTTGGCTATTTTTTTAAAAATTGGAGTTAATTTAATTTCCTATAGT
>JANWVB010000079.1 GCA_025057695.1 Patescibacteria group bacterium | reverse complement strand
TTCATAAATTACTGCGCCTGCTAACGCTTCATTTTTTCGATTAGCCAAGAATAGGTGTATGTTCCTCGGAAACAAATGGGCAAGTTTTTCTATCTCTTCCACGGTGTGCACTGGTTTTTTTCCATATCTCGTTTCCAAAACATTTTCTAATATTGGCCAAAAGTTTCGATAGTTATTACTTTTTTCTACACTGAGTTCATTCTTAAAAGCTTTTCGCAATACCCTTTTTTTCCTCTCGCTATAAGGCAATTTATGGTTTAAATCTATCACTGTTGTTACATCGCGTCGAACCACCTTTGCGTCGTATGAGAACATTAAATATAAATCTTCCTGAGCTGGAACTTGGTGGTAAATGTGAGGTATGCATTTATATATTACTTTTAAAATACTGTTAACACGTAGGTAATTAATCCAAGCTTCAAACAACGTTTGATATCTCGTGATAGTCATATCAAAACCAATTAGCCAACCGCCAAAAGTTAAACCTGCATGAGTATGCAAAACATCATTTTCTAAATTTGCTGGTAGTACACCTACAAGGCTGCCAGATTCATCATACGCCATTAGGGAGTAATCATGAAACCTATCCTTGTGATAGTCCATGTAATCACGAAAAAACAGAAAAACCCCATTTTTAGCTTTTGCAACAAAATTGTCCCATTCTGTCTTTTTTTCAGGTTTATATTGAATTATTGTTTTCACCATTCCACCAATTCTGCAAAACCAAAACCCTCCCTGCCCATGTAATTGCCGTTGTAAAAGACATAAGTTCTATTCTTAAAAGATAACAGACTTGGATAACACAGATGAACAGAGTCCCAACCTTCGCTAGATAAAGGAAGTCGTAAATATTTATCATCCCTTTGCCATTCTATTCCATCTTTAGAAATGGCAGCACCGGCGAGGTATCTCTTGTCAAGAGTGCCGTAGGTGAAGAACATTAGATACTCTTTGCCCCGCTGATAAACTCTTGGTCGCCCTATTCTATATTCCAGGTTTTTTGCATCAGGGTTGAGGCAAAGTATTCCCGTGTTAGGAAAAAGATTTCCATTCTCACTCTCAGCGTAACGAATATGGTAAGATGGAAACGCTTGTCCTTCGATAGTCTCCCAAGTGTTACCTGCTGCGTACCAAATGCAAAATTTATTATTTTTTAATTGAACAGAGTGGATGGCCCGAATATATAACCCTTCACCAGATCTATCTAGCACCGGATGTTTTTGGCTTCTTTTAAAAGTTATGCCACCATCATGACTAATTGCTAAGCCGGAAAAAGCAAGAAATTTAGCTTTATGAACTAGTTGGAATCCTACATAATACATCCATATTTCGTCGCCAACAAATAGCACATCGCCTAATATGACCCCGTTGTCATCGAAGCATCCGTCTTGTCCAATGTCCAAGACCGGTTTTTCTGAAATTCGCAGGATGCAGGTAGGATTATCGGCCTGCACATCCACGAAACCAATTCTACCGACTCCTTTGCTATCCCTAAAACTTACATATATTCGAATAACATCATTGTTTATTAATATCGGCGTTGGTGTTAACGCTGAATTATCTCGCCAAGAACCATCGAATGGAGCTTTATAAATTAAGCCCCTCTTTTGCCAGCGCATATTTTACCTCTTTACTCTTGATGATTTCATGAACTGTTCTTGAACTAGATATCTACCAATTCTTTTGAAACCTTAAATACTTGGTAACTGGTGAGTTTCTCCAATGGCTTTGCGGGATTGCCAACATATACCAAATTGGGCTTCGTATTTTTAGTCACGACAGCCCCAGAACCAATAATACAATCTTTTTCCACAGTTATTTTGTCGTTGAAAGTAGCATTGACACCTATAAAACAACTTTCTCCTATGTGACAAAATCCGCTGATGACAGCGTGAGAGGCAATATAGACATGACTTTCGATAATCGTTTGGTGTCCAATGTGATTTCCGCTCCAAATTATCACGTTGTTTCCGATTTGGACATTATACTGAATTACATTATTTTCAAGTACCATCACATTTTCCCCAATTTTAACATTATGCCAGACAAACGCTTTACTGCTAATATAGTTTGCAAATTTGAAGCCAGTATTTTTCAGTCGCAAGAAAATTTTTTTTCTGACCCTATTCAGTTGGTTATAAGAAATGGCCACAAAAACGAAAATCTCGCTTTTATCAATTTGGCTATCCAAATGTGCTAGGTCGAAGACCGGTAAGCCCAAATGTTTTCCTCCTTCTGGTATGAAGTCCGCATCAACCGCAAACGCAATAACCTCAAAATCAGAATCGTGCGTAAAGTATTCATATGCAATATCTGCAGTCTCACCTGTACCAATTATAACAACTTTTTTATTTTTGTTTTTCATGGACACACCTTTTCCTCACGAATACCTTGTTTTTCATCGACAGTGGAAAAATGGCAGGTAAAAACCTCTGGGACAGTTTTAGAGTGAGGTTGTTTGACTTTATTTTTCGGCGGTCTGACATGCAAACTGACGGCGGCCATGTTAGCCTCAATGACTGCATGGTGAACATTTCTGTCCACAATTTTTTCTAAGCCAAAGCAAACGAGATAATGGCCAGGGCTTAAATGGTTGCGTACTCCAAAAACACAAAGATAACGAGTGTTGGCCCTAAGAGATATGATTTCATCAATTTCAATGGTTGTTGAAGTTCCAGTTATATCAATGCCATCGTAGCGAAATATCCGATAACCGATACTTACGTCCTGAACATCTTGTTTGGCCAGAATTTCAAATTTCAAAAAATAGTCTTCTCGAAATTCTAATTCTTTATTCTGCTCATTTTTGGAATTTTCAATCCACGCTCGCACAAGCCAGCCTTGTTGCATACCGAAAGAGTTGAGTGATAAAGATGCATTTTCATCCAATTTTGTATTCCCTGTTGCAGGTTGCGATGAGTCAAGTTGTTTTGTCTTTTCAACATGGAGAAGAGCAAAATAATAATCACAAACCTCTTTTGCTGTGCCAGCTAATAGAATTTTTCCCTTGCTCATCAAATACGCCGTTGTACACAGTGATAGAACAATGTTACTATCATGGCTAACAAAAAGTAATGTGACGCCCTGGTCAATTATTTTACGCATTCTAATACTACATTTCGCTTGGAAAAGTGCATCCCCCACCGCCAATGCCTCGTCAACAATGAGGATGTCGGGTTCGACGTTGATGGCGCAGGCGAAGGCGAGGCGGACGAACATGCCGCTCGAGTAGGTTTTGACAGGTTGGTAAACAAAGTCGCCGATGTCGGCGAAGCTCAAGATGTCGTCGAGGCGGCGTTCCATTTCTTCGCGGCTGATGCCG
>JANWVB010000078.1 GCA_025057695.1 Patescibacteria group bacterium | reverse complement strand
AATTTCTTCGTTAAGCTGAGGCAAAGATATGTCGCTTACATTTAGAGTTTCACGAATCTTGTTTGCCAAAACTTTTCTTTGTTCATCCTCACCATGTGTGAGTATCACTTTACTTACTCCTCTGATATTAGACAACCAATCTATCAGTTGTCCCTGATCCGCATGCGAGCTCATGGATTCAGTATGAGAAACATGCGCCTTTATAAAAATAGTTTCTTCGTCTATAGTCACCTGACTTGCGCCATCTAAAATTTCTCTTCCTAAAGTTTCCTCGCCTTGGTAACCAACAAGAAAAATTCTGTTTTTGCTATCACCCAAAAACGCCGCCGCGTGAGCTACAATTCTACCACCATTCATCATGCCGCTTCCTGCAATTATAATTTTTGTTTCTTGTGAAGTTCTAATAGCAATACTCTCCTCATAACGCATCACAACCTTTAAACCCGGAAAATAAAAAGGGTTTTCTTTAGACAACTCTGACTGAAAATTATAATTGAAAAAATCAAAGTACTTAAGATATATGTCAATTGCTTTTTGTGCCATTGGTCCATCCAAATAAACCGGTAATTCATAAGGAACTTTGCCTTCTGCCTTTAGGTGTTTAATCAAATGAAGCACTTTTTGAGTCCTATCAAGAGCAAAAGCTGGAATTAAAAGGGTTCCTCCTGTTTTTACTATTTCAATAATTTCTCGTTCCAATTCTTCACTTGGATCGCTTTTAGGATGAAGCTTATCCCCATATGTTGACTCCATAACAACAACATCCGCATCTTTTATGAACTCTAACGGCATTAGCAAAGAATCAGGGCTATTTCCCAAATCTCCGCTAAACACAACTTTTTTGATCTTAGAATTTGATCTTATATCTTCTACTAGAACACTTGCAGATCCTAAAAGGTGACCTGCGTCAAAAAATGTGATTTCAAAATTGCCAATTTTAAATTTTTGATGATAGTTAACTATAGCAAAGCGCGAGATAGTCTTAAAAACTTGCTTTTCATTAAAAAGAATAGGCTTATCATCTTTTATCGCTATCTTTGCCGTGTCCAGAAGCGAAAGAGCCGTTAAGTCATATGTGGGAGCCGTAAGCCAAATTTTGCCTCTAAATCCATTTTTTATTGCAATAGGCAATCTGCCGCAATGGTCCAAATGGGCGTGAGTAAGTATTATCCCAGAAAGCTTAGAACAATCATAATCATATCTAAGGTAATTAAGCTTTTCTATTTCTTCTGTTCCCTGAAACATCCCTAGGTCAATCAATATAGACTGCCCGCTATCCGAAGTTAAAACATAAGATGAACCAGTAACAGTTCCAGCCGCTCCCAAAAATTTTATTTTCATCGTGAATTTAGCTGTCGCAATTAACAAAAGACAGTAAAATTGGCAATACAATAGATTAATTTCTTCTTACTATCATACCAAGCTTTGTATCGCCTTTTTTAACCCTTCTTTCGATTTCTTCAGCTATAGATTTAGGTTCAGAAACACCAGACAAGTAAACTTCTTTTTGCAAAACTGGAGAATACAAATGAACATTGCCATAATTTAATATTCTTCCTATGATGCTCATTTCATATGTAATGGATTGCGCTCCGGATAACGATATAGATTGTTCTTTTCTGACCAATATGCCACTAACAATAATCAATTCTTTATCCTTTAAAACATAATAATTGCTTACCCAACTCAAAATAACATAACAAATAAGAAATATCTCTATGGACATGAAAATCACCGATTCAACTAATAAAAATTGGCTAAAACTAATACCTAAAAAGCTATTAATATATCTAATTGACAGGTAAAAAATTCCAAATACTAACTCTATTGCAATCAGCCTCATTACAAAAATTACCAAAGACCGTCTTATAATAAACAAATTTTTAATATTTCCAGAAATTGTCATAAATATCAAAAGTCTTAAATTAATTCTACACTAATAAAAGCTCAATAAGTTAATTTATCCCTTAATCAATTATTAAAAACCGCTTTTAGTAACAGCGATAATCAGATTTCTAAACTTTCCAGTTTTTTAATCCTTTCCTTGACAGGAGGATGTGTGGAGAATAAATTGCCAAGAGAAGACAAAGGATTTGCAATATACATGTGAGCGCTAGCCATATGAGCCGCGTGGTGTTGATCATGCATGAAAAGTTGCTTTGCCTGAGTTGAGTGCAATTTAGCAAGAGCCAAAGACAATCCTTGCGTATCATTGGCAATTTTCGCTCCTGTTGCATCCGCTTCAAACTCTCTAGACCTCGATATGGCAAACTGGATAAGCATCGCTACAATTGGCGCAATAATAGCAACCACAAGACCGGCAATAGGATTTGAATTTTCTTCATCATTGTTTGAAGGAAAAAGCATAGCTCCCAAACCGTAAGACATTTCCACAATAACAGACAAGGCGCCACCGATAGTTGCCGCCACAGACGAAATCAAAATGTCCCTGTTTTTGATATGAGCAAGCTCATGGGCAATTACCCCGCGAAGTTCTCTCTGGTCCAAAAGAGACAACAAACCAGTACTTACCGCAACAGCTGAATGATTATAATCTCTTCCTGTGGCAAAAGCGTTTGGCACAGCGCTTTCGTAAATATAAAGCTTGGGCATTGGAATACCTGCCGAATTGCAAAGTTTCCTAGTCATCTCAAAAAGTTCTTTGTTTTTCTTTTCAGTAATTTGCTTAGCTCCATGCATAGCCAAAACAATTTTGTCAGAAAACCAGTAACTGCTAATGTTCATTGCTAAGGAAAGCAGAAATGCCACAAACATACCCCCCTTCCCACCAAGAAGGTATCCTACAAATATTAAAAGTCCGGTTAAAACCGAAAGATAAAGAGTTGTTTTAAACATAAAACATTAATATAAAAATATACTTTTTTAGACTTAATAACTTTAATTCTTCACACTACAAGTCAAGATCGAGTGGATAAAACTTAAAACTAAGCACAACCATTATATATACAAACAAATTTAAAAACAATACTATTGCAAAAAAGCGCTAAACACAATATCATAAAATGCAAAATGTTATGGGTCCTGATAGCGAACCACCTCCAAACCAAAACGTAAAAAATGAAAACTCTCTCGCTCAAGGACAGAAAGCTGAGGATGCAAACAGGCAACAAGAAATAATGCAAAGCCATCCCGGAAAAGCAGATAATATGAACCAGAAGGTATCAAAACAACAAATAATACAGAAGTTATTCCACCACTACTCGAAAGGCATTTGCCTAACCCAGAAGAAATAATGAGAATCATCACGGCAAGCGATAATCCAAGTCAAGCTCTCGCTAACTTAGGAATTAGAAGAAGGGCGGCAACAGAAATA
>JANWVB010000077.1 GCA_025057695.1 Patescibacteria group bacterium | reverse complement strand
ATCAAAGAGTAAATAAAAACTGGGCACTGCTTTTTGCACAACAAAAAGCGATAGAAACAAATTCAACCTTGGAAGTTTTTTTTGTATTTTACGATAAACAACCCAAAACTCACCCAAGAAACATAAAATTTATGCTTGAAGGACTAAAGGAAGTTGAGAGTAATTTGTCTAAACTACACATTCCATTTAACTTCATTCTTGGAAACGCAATATCTGAAGTGATTAAAATTGCTAACAACAAAGATACCACTTGCATTGTCACAGATTTCTCTCCATCTAAATATAAAAGAAGAAAAATTGAAAAAATAGTTTCTCAAATCAATATTGCTCTCTACGAAGTTGACGCACACAACATAGTGCCATGCTGGATAGCTTCAGCCAAACAAGAATTTTCCGCCAAGACATTCAGACCTAAAATTACCAAACTATTAAGCAAATTTTTGACAACTTTTCCGAAAGTTAAAAAGCAAAACAAACCAAATTTAATAAAAAAAATCAATTGGGATTATTACTTTAGAAAACTAGAAATAGAAAAACTAAAAAGTGCAATACTAATCAAACCTGGAGAAAGTGAAGCAGTCAAAAAAACGTTTGAATTTATTAACCATAAACTTGACAATTACAAAAGAGACAGAAACGATCCTACCAAAGACGCTTTGTCTGGACTATCCGCATATTTGCATTTTGGACATATTTGCTCGCAACAGGTAGTTTTGGAAATCAAAAAAAGAAAAGAAGATGAAAATACTCAAACTTTTCTCGAAGAGATCATCGTAAGGAAAGAACTCTCAGATAATTACTGTTACTATAATCAAAACTACGACAATATAAATGGAATTCCAAACTGGGCAAAAAAAGAACTTATAGCTCACTTGCAAGACAAAAGAGAACATATTTATTCTTTGCCTGAATTGGAAGAATCAAAAACTCATGACAATCTCTGGAATGCGGCAAACACAGAAATGGTAATACTTGGCAAAATGCACGGATATCTCAGAATGTACTGGGCAAAAAAGATACTTGAATGGACCAAAAGCCCCGAAGAAGCAGTAAAAATCGCAATACACTTGAATGATAAATATGAACTTGATGGCAGAGATCCAAATGGGTATGTCGGAATTTTATGGTCAATTGGCGGGCTTCATGACAGGCCTTTCTTCACAAGACCAGTAATTGGTAAAATAAGACCAATGACTAAAACAGGTTTAGAGAAAAAATTTAATATCAAAGCTTACCTCCAACAAATTTCAAATTTAAGACAAGCAAGCTTGTTTTTAAAAAAACAAAAATAAACACAAATTTTTATTCACTAATCTTTAAAAAAATGAACCTGCAACAAAAAATTTTCAAAAATGGAAGTATAACTTACTATTATTCAAGTTTATTCTTTCCAAAAGAAGTTAAAAAAGAAGTGTTTACCTTGTATGCTTATGTCAGGACCGCTGATAATTTTGTGGATGTCATACCACAAAAAAAAGAAGATTTTTACAATTTTAAAAAATTAACCAAACAAGCATTTAGAGAAAAAACACATACTGGTAACATAATAATAGATGACTGCGCGGCGCTTTTTAATAAAAGAAAAATTCCTCAAGAATTAATTTTCAGTTTTCTATCCGCAATGGAAAAAGATTTAACTAAAAAAGATTATGAAGATTTTTCAGAACTTGATCAGTATATGTATGGATCTGCAAATGTCATTGGAATAATGATGGCTTATATTCTTGACTTGCCCAAAAAATCCTTTCCTTACGCAGAATTATTAGGCAAAGCCATGCAATACGCAAATTTCATAAGAGATATCAACGAAGATATTTCACTTGGAAGAATATATATACCAAAATCAGAACTTATCAAACATAATTTAACAAATAAAGATTATCTAGAACATCAAAATGCAGAGAAAATGTCAGCCTTAATCAGGTCCCAAATAAAAATTTACTACAAAATTCAAAACGAAGCCGAAAATGGTTTTAGATACATACCCAAAAAGTACAGAATTCCTATTCAGACTGCATCAAATCTTTACAAATGGACAATAAATAAAATATACAAAAACCCAATGATCGTCTTTGAGAAAAAGGTAAAACCATCGCCTTACCGCGTCATAAAAGAAGCATTGTCTGTATGGATATCACTTCTATAAAAACAGTATTCAAAATCTCAAGGCCTCTTTTTTGGATTTACCTAGCAGGACCTTTTTTGGTAGGCTATACAGCCGGAATTACAAATCTGGAAGAATTTTATTCATTTATTTTTTTTTACGGCTTGGCTTATTTTTTAGTGCCGGCAAATTTATTTCTCTACGGAACAAATGATCTTTCAGACAAAGACACGGATAAATACAATCCTAAAAAAACTAACAAGGAAAATAAATATAAATTCAATCAATTAAATCTGTATTTGACATCAATATTTATTTCACTTTTAATGGCAATACCCTTATTCTTAATTGGAAATAGACTGTCAAGTTTAATCTTGATTGCTTTTTTTGTACTTGGTTTTTTTTACAGTGTGCACCCAATTAGATTTAAATCAAAACCAATTTTGGATTTTCTGTCTAATTGTCTATATGCCATTCCAGGATTATACGGTTATGTTTTAACAACTAATAAGATACCTGATTTAAGGTACATTAGCGCTTCATTTGTTTGGTGCTTTTCAATGCACTTATTCTCAGCAATACCAGATATCAAACCAGACACAAAAGCAGGATTGCAAACAAGCGCGGTAAAATTGGGAGAGCGCAAAAGTTTGTTACTCTGTAGTTTTTTTTGGTTAGTCACCACAGCAATACTAATTAACAAAAGTATTTTATTTATACCATCAATAATCTATCCAATAATCCCAATTTATACTCTTCTGAAAAAGTCAAACATCTCAAAGATATACTGGATGTTCCCGTTCTTGAATTTTTTTGTTGGCGGTTACTTGTTTTTTCTGACACTACACCTAAAAGGCATAAGTTTTTTTAATTAAATGAGCGGTAAAACAATAGGGATAGTCATACCAACTCTAAACGAAGAAGATCACATAGGATTATTGCTTAGCGATTTAGAAAATCAAACTATAAAGGCGAATGAAATTCTGGTTGTTGATGGAAAATCATCTGATAAAACCAGAGAGATAGTTAAAAAATACAAAAATGTCAAATTAATTAAGTCAAAAAGAGGAGTAGGACATCAAAGACACTTCGGCGCTCAGAGATTAACAAGCGACATATTAGTCTTCTTAGACGCTGATACCAGAGTAAAACCTAATTTCATAGAGAAAATATTTTTTTATTTTGGGAAACACAATCCTGACATAGCATGCGCCTATTACCTGCCATCTTCAAAAAATATACCAATATGGAT
>JANWVB010000076.1 GCA_025057695.1 Patescibacteria group bacterium | reverse complement strand
CCAGATGTTACCTTCCGGATCATAGAAAATAAAGCGGGGTCGTTTTTCCTGCAGGCATTTCAAAAAGGCATTACCATTGCGCTCGCGATCCCAAGTTGCATTCCATGGCAGGTAAAATAGTGTTGGGCAGGCGAGTTCTCGACCAGTGAGAATATACGGAAAAGGATCGTATATGGCTTGTATTTTGTCCTGCTTTTGGCTATTTTGTCGGATGTAGATTACGCCCTCTTCAGGATCAAATCTTTTAGCCCATGGGTCTCCAGTGAGAGACTTTATGAAGATTACCGATCCAGAAGATAAGAATAAGACTGCGCAAGCAATAAGCGAGTATGCCTTTGGTTTTTTTAAGAATATTGCTATATTTAATTCCATGTATTTGAGCAGTGTAAACGCAACTAACGTGAAAGTGAAAAAATAAACCGGCGAAGCATGCCCTCCACGCAAACCACGTACTTTAAATGCCATGGTTGTCAAAACGACAAAAATTAGCAGGCTCAATGCAGGAAAAATTTTCAGTCCTTTTCGCATTAGTGAATACACTAAAAAAAGTGCAGTTACGAAGATCACTACAAGTAATCTTGGGTTTTCAGATAGGTTCTGAGTTCCTAAAAATCCATCCTTTAATGCCCATTGCCACGCTGCACCATAGCGTGAATAATATAATTGATTGAAAAGAACTGATTGTTCCCAAAATCCCTGCAAAGCACCAAATTGGACCAACCATAAAAATTGTATGATTATCACACCGAGAAATGACAAACCAAAAGTTAAGAGGTAAAGCCAGCGAAAATAAGGCTTTAATAACATATACAACAAATAGGGTGCCCAGACTGCGCACACAAAAACATTACCCAACGAGGCAGTGGCAAGGATGCCACAAGCAGAACCTGCGACCGCAAGTTGCCAAATGTTAGGCCCATGATTTTCCAAAGAAAAATACGTTGGAATGATAGCAGCGTTCAGGAGCAATACGACCGCCATGGCAATCAAGTGGTCTACTAAAAAGTGGTGCGAATAAAAATTCCCATTCGTATGGCCTAAAATAAATGCCAGAAATAGCGACGCCGCAAATAAACGGTGTGATGCTGAACTCAATGCGGAATTGAGTAGAAAACTCAAAGACGAAATGATGTAAATTGCGGTAATTAAAATCACTCGAGTGAGTTCATAATGTAATTCTTTTTGGAATAGGCTGACAAACCAAGGGGGTATGTAATCCAGAAGCAGGTGGTGGTTAAAAATGTCCGAGTATAGCCGGTATCCTTTACTGATTAGATATCCAGCATAGATATTAACAGCCTCATCGCCAAAAAATTCTGCAAAGCGTAATAGATAAAAATAGACTATAATTGCCAGCACCATCAAGCAATATAAAATCTTTGCAGTTTTTTTTTCATCAATCAATTTCTGGGAATATAAAAAAAGCTTTTCTTTGACTTTTGAATACCACATACTATTGATTCGAGAATTTAGGTAAAATTTCTTTTTCAAAGACATGCAGCGCTCTTGCAACGACGTGGTGCATGTCATAGTAACGGTACTCTGCAAGCCGACCAACAAAAATCACATTACTCCAAGTCGCTGCTAGATTCTTGTATTGCTGGTACAATTTTTCATTGGTCGGCTGCGGCAGCGGATAGTATGGAATATCTGCACCTGCCTTGTGGCGATCGTATCTCTGCGGATATTCTCGCACAATTGTTGTTCCGCTGTGCCTTTGTTGTGTTATTTTCTTGAATTCAGTAATTCTGGTATAAGAATAGTCATTAGGATAGTTTACAGTGCCTACTTTTTGGTAACTATCGATCTGTGGCAAATGCTCGAACGCAAAGTGCAGCGAACGGTATGGCAGTTCGCCAAAGCAATAACCAAAAAATTCATCAATTTTTCCGGTATAAACCAATAAGCCAGAAAATTCTTGGCCAAAAAGTTGTATTTTTTTAT
Organism: Patescibacteria group bacterium; assembly: GCA_025057695.1. Taxonomy (GTDB): domain Bacteria; phylum Patescibacteriota; class Microgenomatia; order UBA8517; family UBA8517; genus JANWVB01. The sequence goes on along the minus strand of JANWVB010000076.1, from coordinate 1,467 downwards.
TAATAAAGTCAATTTTAACAATATCCTGGTAATCTGTGTTAAGGAGATAGTGGATATTTTGATCGCTCAGCATTTTATGGAACATGGCCGTATAGCCACTTTTAGGCATCATTTGGTATTCATCTGCGAAGTAGCGATCGTCGTAAGAAATAACTACTGGCACACGTCCTGTGACGGTTGGGTTGAGTTCTTCAGGCCTTAGCTCCCACTGCTTTAGAGTATAATTGAGAAAAACCTTTTGATAAACAAATTCTGCAAGTTGCTGTAACAAAGGTTCACTGCTCAGTTCGCGGAGTTGCAAAATTGTGGTACGTTTGCCAAAGCCAACGCGTTGGATTAACAGTTCAATATACTGCATGGCTAAATGTTGTGGGAAAAGCTGTTGGATTGTGTTCAGATTAAATGGCAACGGTACGTAGCTCCCATCGATGAGGGCCTGTACTCGGTGTTGGTATTCTATCCAGGTAGTAAAATTAGAAAGATAATCAATGACAAACTTCTGGTTTGTATGAAAGATATGAGGGCCGTATTGGTGTATCAAAATACCATGATCATCGTAGCAATCATATGCATTACCACCGATGTGCGCGCGCTTTTCAATGATCAAAACCCGTTTTCCCAAAACGCGGGCGCACCGTTCTGCGATAACAGAACCAGCAAAACCAGCACCAACAACTATGACGTCAAATAGCATGAAGCTATTGCATTTCGTTATCGCTACTTGCTTGTTTCAGAAGTTCCGAAACAAATTCTTCCCACGCAAATCTAAAGATCGATTTTGGCAATTCAGGGTGCATTAGCAAACCATAAACGTGGTGGTAATCCCACCTGCACCACGTTGAACCCTATCTTGTACAATTTTTCTGCATCCACGACAATCCGCCCATCAAACACAAACGCCGGTTTTTGCATCTTGCGGTAAAGTACGGCATAGTCGAGTTCACGATAGAGCTGCCAGTGGGTGAGGATCACAATCGCATGCGCGCCAGCGCAGGCCTCTTCAACATCCTCTGTGTATGTGACTGCGGAGTCAATGCCGCGCAAATCGTGTTTGGCATTATCTAACGCTTTGGGATCATGGATAAAAAGCCTGGCCTTTTCTTCGATAAGCTTTTTGCAGACATAAATCGCAGGCGATTCGCGCGTGTCGTTGGTATCGGGTTTGAAGGCAAAACCCAAGATCGCGATTTTTTTGCCGGCAACCGTGTTGAATTGCGTCTCGATGATCTGCCGTACGAAGCGCTGCATTTGGTATTCATTTATCGCCACGACAGATTGCCAATAGTCTGCAACCTCATCAAGCCCGTATTGCCGGCAGATATAGACCAGGCTCAGGATGTCTTTCTTGAAGCAGCTGCCACCGAAGCCAACACCGGCTTCCAAAAATTTGGCCCCAATCCGCGAGTCGCTGCCGATGGCACGGCTGATTTCGCGCACTGCGGCATTGGTCTTTTCACATAGCGCAGA
>JANWVB010000075.1 GCA_025057695.1 Patescibacteria group bacterium | reverse complement strand
TGGGTTTGTTAATTACGTAGCAGTGCCTGTACATGTAGATTTGGCGAAAAGAATGAAACTAGCTGGTGGAATTCTTCCTGTTACAGGAGGTAGAAATTTAGAAACCACTGTTGTGTCAATATTCGAAGATATAAGAGACCCTCAGTGGCGATGTTTACTTCATTTTGGATATTCAACCAATGGAACTTCTGTTTTTTTGACACCACAAAAGGAAATTGGGATTGTAGCTAACGAAAGTCCTGAAATTATCGCTAGGCAAAGTCTTCAAAAACTATTCCAGATTACACGTGATTCTCGCTTCTTTAGATAAAATATCGGAACATGTTTTAAAGAGTACTTAATCAAATTTTCTCAGTGTGTTAGGTTTGGTTAGGTGATTATTTGTTGGCTTTTCAATCTATCCTTATCTAACTTCTCATGGTCATTTTAGTGCATTAGTCAGTCTATTTCCTAAGATATTTATTAAAGATATTTATTAATATCTTTCTTGATGGCAATTAAGTTGGTTTAATATTTTCTGGACAAAATAGAGGAAAAGTGTATAATAACCCCATTATTTTGGACATAAGTTTTATTTTATTTCAGGTATCAAAGCTTACTAACAATGTCTTTTACTGAACAATTATCAATCTGTGAGATAGAACAAAATTTAGGCAACCAAATCTTTTGTGTTGTGGAAGATGATCAGGGTAAAAAGGTGATTACTTTTGCTTTTGATTCAGATCGAAAATACAATTGCGGATTGCATTGCCCGTTGCAACACATATTAATAATTTATGACAAATGGAAATCGTTAATACCACCATCTATAAACGAAGTGTCTAATTTGTGGTCAAAAACTAACGTTCCCGATTCAGAAGAAGGTATTAGAGTTTATTCAAAATTAGAAGGTAGTCCTGCTGATATCTTTTTGGCGCTTCACAGCATGAATATAAAAGATCAAGAAAGAATTAACCGTAAGATTAAAGATGCAAAGAAAATAATGCTGTTTGGAGCTATTTCGGCGCCTAGTATCGTTGAGACAGCATATTACTTAGAAACTAAAGGTTTAAAGGCAATTTGACAGTTGTTGATATTTCTGCTGTGCCAGTTGAAATTGGCAAAAGATATAGAAATCTTGGTTTGTTTACTGTAAACTTTGAAATTTCTTTTGTGCAAGAAGATGTTTTGTCGCTATCGACAAATGACGAAAATCCAGATTTAATAATTAGCGATGTTTTAGGTTATTATTTGACGCATGCACAATATACGAAGCTTACAGAGGTTATAGAAGATTTATTATTAGAAGGTGGTATTTGGTTGACAAGAGAGCTTATAGAACCGCATGGATCGCCTGATCCCAGACAACTCACTGTTTTGGAAATTGGTCAAGAGAATAGAATCTCTGGATTAAATAAATTTATTCATCGTGTTTGGGGTATCGAGTTGCCAATTGAAGATATACAAAATTTTGAAAGTATTAGATGGATTATGTATGAAACACATCCTAGAAGTTCAAGAGATGAATATTTCGCTAACTTGCCTAAAGGCTTAAGAGTTGCAAGTTCTATGGCAACTTCAACTATAGGTTTGATAAATTCGGAAAAACCGAGGATTTTTGAAGTTGCCGTTATCGAGAAGTGTCAAATTGGGTAATCCTTACTATATCACAAACCTGTTACCTAAATCACCATTTGAAATAAGCAGCAATTTTCTGCATATTTATCTGAAGTTGTTTGTATGAAATACATTATAATTTCAGGCGGAGTTGTGTCTGGTTTGGGCAAAGGAATTACCACCGCTTCTTTGTCCTTGCTTCTTAAGTCTCGCGGTTACAGAGTTTCCCCTGTTAAAATAGACATGTACCTCAATCAAGACGCTGGCACTATTCGCCCTCAGGAACATGGCGAAGTTTTTGTCACTCATGATGGCATAGAAACGGATGAAGATTTAGGACATTACGAAAGGTTTATAAATGAAAATTTGACTCGCGATAATTACATTACCACAGGGCAGATTTATGCCGAAGTTCTGCGCAAAGAAAGAGCTTTTGAGTATGAAGGCGAAGATGTGGAAGCCATTCCCCATGTTACAGATGAAATCATAAGACGGATAAAGCAAGCTGGAATTAAAACAAAAGCGGATATAGTTTTGGTGGAGCTTGGCGGCACAGTTGGCGAGTATCAAAATGGAATATTTTTTGAAGCAACCAGAATAATGAAATTAAAAAATCCAAAAGATGTGATACATGTTCATGTAACATATCTTCCATATGTTGCCAATGTAGGAGAGCTAAAAAGCAAACCAGCTCAAACTTCTGTGCATATCCTAAACGGCATGGGTATTCATCCTGATATTATTGTTGCCCGTTCCCAGTATCCAATTGACGATCGAAGGCTTGATCGGCTTGCGCTTTTTTGCAATATAGATCCCAAACATATTTTCTCTGCCTGCGATGTCGCAAGCGTTTACGAAGTGCCGCAACTTCTGTCTGCGCCCAAATATGGCATCGATCAAACTGCTCTAGCGCTTCTTCATTTGCCGGTCAAAAGCCATAGAATTATGAACAAATGGAATGATTTTGTAAGTCTGGCAAAATCTAAAAAGAAAAAGAAAGTTAAAGTGGCTATGGTCGGCAAATATTTGGAAGTTGGCGATTACAAACTTGCTGATTCTTATGTTTGTGTTAACGAAGCCCTAAAACATGCCGCTTGTATAAATAATGCGGATTTAGAACTTGAGTGGATTAGCAGTATCAAAATAGAAAAAGAAGATGTAAGTCTTAGTAAATATGACGGGATAGTTGTGCCGCAAGGTTGGGGATCAAAAGGAACAGAAGGGAAGATAGCAGTCGCCAAGCACGCTCGCGAGAAAAAAGTACCTTATTTGGGACTTTGCTTTGGTATGCAGATGGCAGTTATAGAATTTGGCAGAAATGTTTTGGGCTTGAAAAACGCAAATTCTGAAGAAATTGATCCACAGACTCCACACCCTGTAATTCACATAATGCCTGATCAGAAAGCGTACCTTGCAAAGAAACAATATGGAGGGACAATCAGACTTGGCGCTTGGCCTTGTTTGGTGAAAGAAGGAACAAAGCTGTATCAAGCTTACGAAGAATATGGAAATGTTAGCAATGCTCCTTGGTACCAAAAAGGGGTGATAGACTACAACACCAATTCTTTCTCAAAAAATCAAAAAGTGGTTTACGAGAGACACCGTCATCGTTATGAGTTTAACAATGAATATAGAGCAATGTATGAAGAAAAAGGACTTGTTGTGAGTGGGGCTTCTTTGGATGGAAAATTAGTTGAAGCTATAGAAATTTCCAATCATCCTTTTTTTGTAGGCACACAGTATCATCCGGAGTATATCAGTCGTCCTCTTACACCTCACCCTATCTTTGTGGCGTTTGTCAAATCCATGATGCAAAAAAACTAGGTTTTTAATTTCTATTTTTTTTAGTCTGTGTCTGTAAGCCGGGATTGA
>JANWVB010000074.1 GCA_025057695.1 Patescibacteria group bacterium | reverse complement strand
TTATCCTTTATCGCACATTTTTGACAGTCCATTTGATCCTTTGTTACCTTTTTTACATAGAGCATTTGAGTGGTATTTGATGTTGGGGACTTTGGGATTTGTATTTTTGGTTTTTTTAGGGATTTGCGTTTTAATTTCAAAAGGCAAAAAGAAGGAGTTGTTTTTTTTGCTAATTATGGGGCTTTTGCCTATACTTGTTACAGCAACATTTGCCAAAGTGTATACTGCTAGGTATATTTTGTTCACAGTTCCATACTTTTGTATTTTGGCTTCCGCTTTTTTTATTTCTAGCACATGGATTAAAAAATTGTCATATGGGGCTTTGATTGTTTTTTTTGCTCAAGCTTTAGTTTTAAATTATTATTTGTTGACTAATCCTGCCAAAGCGTCTTTGCCCAAAGGAGAAAGATCGGGATATTTGGAAGAATGGACTGCTGGCACTGGGATTTATGAAATATCAAGATATTTGAAAGAAGAATATAAAAAAGACACTAAAACAAAAATAGTTGTTGGAACTGAAGGTTATTTTGGCACTCTTCCTGATGGTTTGCAGATTTATTTAAATGATGTGCCTGAAATAACAGTTGTTGGAGTTGGAATTGATTTGAAAGAAATTCCTAAAAGTCTTAAAGAGTCAAAAGAACATGGCAACAAAACTTATTTGGTTATTAACGATTCAAGGTTGAAAGTTAACCCAACAGATGTTGGGTTGGAGGAAGTAATTTCATTTCCTAAAGCGCAAAGACAAAAAGGCACAAAAGAATATGAAAATTTGGGAGTTAGCGAAACTTTGTTTCTTTATAAGTTAAACTGACAATTTTTGCTTTTTGCTAGGTTAACTTTTTTATTGTCTTTTATGATCAAAAAAATAAAATCTACACTTTTTGATTTGAATTTGTGGATAGTAATTATAATTGGCGTATTGGCCTGCAGGACGCTTATTTTCCAGGAAGGTTATTTTAACATGCACGACGATCTTCAGATGATGAGACAATTGCAGATGGAGAAATGCTTCCAGGATGGACAAATTCCCTGCAGATGGGTGCCTGATATGGGATACGGTTATGGGTTTCCTCTTTTTAACTTTTATCCTCCGCTACCATATTTAATTGGTCAAATTTTTAGAATTTTAGGTTTTAGTTTTGTTAATACTGTCAAATACACTTTTTCTGCGTCTGTTATTTTATCTGGTGTGTTTATGTATTACCTATCGCGTGAATTTTTGATGAATAGCTTAAAAATTGGGAATCTTAAATTGCATATGCCAGCGATTGTGTCTTCCGCTTTTTATATTTGGGCGCCTTACCATGCTGTCGATGTATATGTCCGAGGAGCTATGAATGAATCATGGGCTCTAACTTGGTTTCCGTTGATTTTTTATACTTCATATAAATTAGTTACTGCCATGAAGGAAAATTCAAGATTTTGGTTTCTGGCTTTGGCTTTTTCTTATTTTGCTCTTTTTACTTCACACAATTTAATGGTTTTGATTTTTACACCAGTTTTTTTTGCCTGGTTGCTTTTGATTTTATGGATAGAAAATGCTTGGGGTAAAATACCTAAACTTTTTTTGTCTGGTTTGTTGTCTTTGGGGATGGCGGCTTTTTTTACTTTACCCGCAATTTTTGAAAACAAATATACACAAATAAAGTCTCAATTGGAAGGTTATTATGATTACAACGCTCATTTTGTTAGTTTAAATCAATTGCTTTTTTCGCGATATTGGGGTTATGGACCATCAGTCTGGCTAGAGGAGGACAAAATGTCTTTTCAGATAGGACACTTACATTGGGTTTTGAGTTTGGTTGTTTTTGTTTATGTTTTTTCTAGACTAGTTATCAAATCTAGGGAAGAAGGTTTTATTATCGCTTTTAAAGATAAAACTATAATGGCTGTTTTGTTTTTGTTTGCGATTGGTTGGTCTAGCGCGTTTATGACACACGTACGGTCAATAAATATTTGGATGGCTATTGATCAGCTTAAGTACCTTCAATTTCCATGGAGGTTTCTAACTATTGTTATTTTTTCATTATCATTTGTAGTGGGGGTTGTCTTTGTGTACATAAAGGGTAGATTGTCATTGTTTTTATGTTTTGCTTTAATTTTTGCTGTGGTATTTTCTAATTGGAACTATTTCTTGCCCGAGTATGGCAAAATGGGAAAATTAACTGATGAGGAGAAGTTTTCTGGTGTTGCTTGGGAATTACAGCAAACTGCGGGAATTTATGACTATTTGCCAGTGCATGCAAAGACGGCCCCAAAAAGCCCCAAAAAGGAAACTTTTGAATTTGTTTTTGGTTCTGGTGCAGTTTCAAAGGAAGAAAATGGCACGTATTGGAGCAAAGGCAATATTTTGGTGACAACTGATTTAGCACAAATTCGCATAAACATTCTTGATTTTCCCGGTTGGAGAGTTTTTGTAAATGGAAAGGAAACAAAAAAATATATCGCTGATGATGAAGAATGGGGGAGAATGTATATAGATCTAGAGAAGGGAGATAATTTTATTTATGTGCAACTTTTTAACACGCCAATACGCACAATTTCTAATTTAATTTCGTTTGGTTCTTGGGTATTGTTTTTTTATCTCATGATAGGGAAAAAACTTTTATCACTTCGATCATTCTATCTCTAGCGATACAATAAGTTTGTGAGTAAAAAAACTAGCCACTCGAACTCGATAAAAAATTTAGATTTGTCAGATGTTAAATTACGATCAATAAGAGGCATTGCAATAATGGGCGGCAGGACATTTTTTATGCAAGGCTTGTCGCTTGTTGCCTTCTTTCTCTTGACGATTTTTTTGGATCAGTCAGAGATGGGTATTTTTTTAATAGTTTCAGCTGTAATTGGTTTCCTAAGATATTTTTCTGACATTGGTCTTGCCGCTTCGTTGATTCAAAAAAAGGATAATCCAACAAACACTCAATTAAGAACAGCTTTCACTGTTCAGCAGATCTTGGTTTTGTTTATTTTGCTTGTTTTGGCTTTTTTAACTCCATTTTTAGTCAAGTTTTATAACCTTACAAATCAGGGGGCAATGCTTCTTTTCGCGTTTGGTTTTTCTTTTTTTCTTGCGTCGCTCAAAACTATTCCATCAGTGTTATTGGAACGAGAACTGAAATTTGAGAAGTTAATAATTCCTGATCTTTTGGAAAATCTAACCTACCATGTTGTTGCTGTATTTTTGGCGTGGCTGGGGTATGGAGTTGATAGTTTTTTCTGGGCTCTCCTTGCAAGAGCTATAGTTGGACTTGTTGCGATCTATGTGATTCGTCCATGGAATATAGGATTTGCGTTTTCCTTTGTTGAATTAAAACAACTTTTGCGTTTTGGGATTCCTTATCAACTAAACACATTTTTGGCAACCATAAAAGACGATGGAATTACAGCTTTTATTGGAGGAATTATAGGACCATCTGGTGTGGGGTATTTGGGCTGGGCGCAAAAATGGTCGCAGACCCCGCTTCGTTTAATTATGGATAATGTTATGAAAGTGACATTTCCCGCGTTCTCAAGAATGCAGGAGCAGAAAGATCATCTTATAAAAGCGGTGAATAAATCGATTTTTTTTGTTTGTGCTTTGGTCTTTCCGAGTGTTGTAGGTATGGTTGTTTTATCTTCTTTTGTTTTAGATTTACTGCCAAACTATGAAAAGTGGCGACCTGCTTTGGTACCTTTGTTTTTGGTTTCCATAAACACTATGTTTGCCGCAGCAACCACTCCATTGACCAATTTGTTGAATGCAACTGGCAG
>JANWVB010000073.1 GCA_025057695.1 Patescibacteria group bacterium | reverse complement strand
AAAATAATTTCATTTAAAAAAGTGGCTATTTTTCTGATTGTTGCAGGTGGCGTGCTTGGCGTAAATTTGCTTCTTCTGCCATCTTTTTCAGACTCCAGAGTGGGCGAGTTTATAAAAAACAATGTTTACATAGGACCGGTTATTATAATTTTGTACACAGCCTTGTCGCATGTTTTCGCGCCTGTCATAAGCGGTCCATTTATTATTGTAAGCTACAAACTATTTGGTCTGGTTGAAACTGTGGTATACATGTATATCGGAGGATTAATAAGCGCGGCGATCTCTTTCTATCTGGCACGCAAATTTGGCAGAAAATTTGTGACAAAAATGGTTGGAGAAGCGCAAATGAAAGAGGTTGACGGTTTCACATCCGACGCAGGAGTAAAAATGCTTATTATCACAAGACTACTTGGCTTTTCGCTTTTTGATATTGTCTCTTATGCCTTTGGATTGACATTGATGAAATTCCACACTTTTATGATTATAACTGCAATCTTTTCCGCTATACCAAATGCGATTGTGATAATTGCTTTCGAGAGAAAAGACGCCCTTTTATCAAAAGATTTTATACTAACTGCAATTTTTCTAACTCTTATCCAAGTACTTTATATAAGACACTTGCATATACAGTGGAAGAGAAAAGGTGTGTTGTGCTAGAATTACTGGCAATTTGATATCGATTTATAAAAGATAATAAATTTCGTAAATTTTGATTCGACAAATAAGCGGGTATAGCATAGTGGTAGTGCTCCTCGTTGCCAACGAGGTGGGACGGGTTCGATTCCCGTTACCCGCTCTTAAGAGTTCAAAAAAATTTGCTTCTAAAAAATCTTTGACTAAATTGAAATAATTCAATCTATATTCCTTAATTCAATCATTTCATTGACCAACTTACATTCGTAATTTATCAAGCCTCATTAATTTTGTGATAAAAAAAATAATGATTCCTGATAGTATAAATTGACTAAACACAAAAATGATGACTAGCAAGAAATTTTATTGCATATGACCGAAGTCCTGAAAATCATAAAAAAAGGGCTGATTAATACTTAAAAATACAACTGTCATCAAAGCTAATACAGGAAATGTACAACCACAAACCAGTTCCTCAATAATTATCTTAAAAATCCAATCTGTCCTTTAGATATGCTTGCATGAAGCGTTGGCGAATAATGGAAGCAATTTATAAACAGCTTGGATAGTGCCCCAAAAACTAACACCTGCTTTCACACTCAAACGCTTCTTCTACCGATTCTGCAAAATCAATCTGGCATTTTTCAACACAAGCTTTGCAAGTCTTAAACTCATCATTTTCAATATGTTGACATTTGCCATTCATAACAGCACACCGCGCAAACTGGCGACATTTATCTCCCAATTGATATACCATAGTGCAAACTTCAGCGGGTTTGCCACACTCAATATCCAAACCATGACAATTCGCTATGCCACATGATAAAAATTCTTGACTATCTTCCTCAGATTTCGAATTTCCGTTGTAATCAATAATTTGATTGGAATTTGGCATTAAAAATTGAGGAAGATATTTGTTAAAAGAACCTTCAATCCACTTGGTATACAAAATCAAAAAAAGCAAAATAACAAAAACCGCCAATAAGGTTTTTTTGTTTACCATTATTTATGAATTAATTTTACTTAAACTATACAATAACAAACTAACTTGCAAAATACTAAATTTGTTCTAACAAAGCAAATTAATTCTGCTAAAATATGTTAAGCTCGCATTTATGCGCACACGCTCCCGTAGGTAAACGGATATACCGCGTCCCTTCTAAGGATGATTTCGTGGTTCGATTCCACGCGGGAGCACTATTCGGAAAAATTCGAACACAGATTTTTAGCCAGAGTGTCTCTTGCTAAAAATATTCTCTGTAAACAAACTTTAATCCATGTCTGAATATATAAGCTTTTATTTTGATCCAGAAAACACGGTTAAAGCTATTCAATTTGGCTTTTTGTTGCCAGAAGATCCGTATGACGATCAAGAACTAGAGTCTCAAACAGGAGTCATAGTGCAAGTTAGATCTGAAGATATAATGGATTTCATAGAACAAGCAAGAAGTCTGGGACTTACATTTATCCAATTGTCAAATCCTCAAGATAACTGACTTATTTTTATTCAAACAAAACTTCACACATCCCAAAAACAAGCTGATACAATTAATTTATGTCAAAAATTTACATAGCTTTAATAATTTCATTGATATTTTTGCTAAAGATTTTTGTTCCGGTTTATGCTTATCACAATAACAAGTTTGGAATCCATATATTAGATGAAAACGACATAGAAGACGCGGCGAATTTAGTAAACTCTCAAGGCGGGGATTGGGGATACGTAACTATAGTTATCAGAGAAGACGAAAAAGATCAAAGAAGATGGCAAGGGTTTTTAGACAAACTCCGAGAAAAGCGACTAATACCTATACTTCGCATTGCCAGCAAACAAACAAATAGTCACTGGGAAAAACCAGATCTTAAGAAAATAAACGATTGGGTAAAGTTTTTGAATTCGCTTAACTGGGTTATCCAAAATAGATATGTAATTATTGGCAACGAGCCAAATCATGCCAAAGAATGGGGAGGACAAGTAAATCCCAAAGAATATGCCGAATATTTGTATCAATTCTCAAAAGCATTGGAAGAAAGCAATCAGGATTATGTCGTAATGCCTGCCGGGTTTGATGCTTCCGCCCCAAACGATGCAAAACACATGGATCAAGCTGATTATATAAAGGCTATGATTAGACATAAACCAAACGTTTTTGATCATATAGAAGCATGGTCTTCTCATTCTTACCCTAATCCGGGCTTTTCAGGAGAACCAACAGACAAAGGTCGCGGAACAATAGTCACCTACAAATGGGAGCTGGACTTTCTAAAATCGCTAGGCATTAAAAAAGACTTGCCTGTTTTTATTACAGAAACAGGCTGGGCACATAATATGGGAGAAAACAAAAATGGCTATTTATCAATAGAAACTGTAAACAATTACTTTGAAAAAAGCTTCTCTGAAATTTGGAATGATCCAAAAATTCTAGCCATAACACCTTTTATACTAAGGTACGATGGGCAACCTTTTGATGTTTTCTCATGGAAAAACAAAGAAGGCCAATATTATCCATTTTTTGAAACCATCCAGAAAATGCCAAAAGTTAAAGGCTCTCCCAAACAAATATCAAAAGGGCAAATAATAGAGAAAATTCTGCCTCCTTTTTTTGAAAACGAAGGCAAGAAATACGGACTTGGAATTTTCAAAAACACAGGGCAATCCATATGGGAAAAGAAAAAACCTACAGACATTGATGTTAATGGAAGAACAATAAACATACTACCCGCAAATCCTTTTGAAGACATTTTGCCATTTGAAATGGGAATAGTTTTTTATTCAGAAAAAGAAGAAAATGTTTTAGGAATGCAAATACCATCTATTTTTGATAGAATTTTTGAGCCGATAATTAATTTTACAAGGGAAAAAGCAAATAATAACTAAAAGTCTTTTAATTTAGATTTGCAAGGCAAAAACATTATCAAAAATAAGTAAAAAGTTTATATATCAAAAAATGCGGGCCTGTAGCTCAGTGGTAGAGCGGCTCCCTCTTAAGGAGATGGTCGAAGGTTCGAATCCTTCCAGGCTCACCATTAGAAAAATTGAGAGACGAACGGAAGATGCGCTGTTTACTCCCGCGGATACCGCCACGAAGGGGGAATCGAGTGCAACTTAAATCTGAACTAGTAAAAGTAATATAGGTTTTGTTAAAAACAAAACCATCGAAAAAGCAAATCATTTTAAACCAGAATATTTTTTTGATAATTATTGCAATTTCAGAAATC
>JANWVB010000072.1 GCA_025057695.1 Patescibacteria group bacterium | reverse complement strand
TGCCCTTCAGGTATGGTAAGTGGGACGCATTCTTTTAATGTGATATCTCCAAATGTGGATCTTGCGCGAGCTATGTATGGTTCAAGCAAAACTTCTCCATTTATATAAACGTTCCCATCTCTTATTTCTATTTTGTCTCCCGGAAGCGCGATTATTCTTTTTACAAATCCTATGGGTCCTCCTTCTTTTTGAGTAATTTCAATTGTTTTTGCGTTTTTGAAACTTACAATATCGCCTCTTTTAAGTTCGTAAGAAAAAAACTTTTTTCCAAAAATTTCAAACCCGCTAGGGTAGCGATTCATTTGAGGCGCATCAACAATTTGTTTGCGCAATTCTGAGTAAGTTTTCCCTTCTCCTTTAGGGAAAGTAGGGTACATCGATCCTGTTCCTGATAGATATACGGTGTCTGTAGTTAGATTTAATTTTTCAGCTATGACACGGCTATATGTCAGGGCAAAAGCGACAAATGTAATGCTAAAAACTAATACCGAGATTGTGTAACTTAGTATTCCAAAGATATTTCTAATATTCATTTTCATTGTAATGTCAATAATTGTTTTTTGATTATATGTTACAATTGTTTTTCAATGAGAGACAAAATTTTACTTTCACTTATAGCCATCACAGCGTTGGTTATTATAGGGATTGGGTTTCTTATATTCAAACAAAAGCAAAATCAAGACACGTCTTTATTAAACGCGAGTGAAATTCTTGCGATTACAGAATCAGATTGGGTATACAACAAAGGCGAAGGCAAGCTAACTTTAGTAGAGTATTCGGATTTTCAATGCCCCGCATGCGCTTATTACAAAGATTTGATTTCCCAACTAAAAAAGGATTACCCTGACAAATTGCAAATTGTTTATCGTCACTATCCGCTTGCCAGTCATAAAAATGCCAGAATTGCTGCTCGCGCTTCCGAAGCCGCAGGCAGACAAGGAAAATTTTGGGAAATGCATGACAGGCTTTTTGACACTCAAAAAGAATGGGAAAATTTGAACAACCCAAAGGATAAATTCAAACAACTTGCGATTGATATAGGATTAGATATTGATAAATTTATGGTGGATTTGAATGATAGCAATTTGGACGCAAACATACAAAGTGGCATTGCAAGCGGTAATAAATTGAATATAAAAGGGACTCCAACCTTTTTCCTAAATGGCGAGAAAATTCCAAATCCCAAAGGTTATCAAGACTTTAAAAATATCATAGAATCATACTAATTTAATTTTATTTTTTGTTAATTTTAATTTCCCAGATTCCGTTTAACATAAAGTTATAAACTCTGTAAGGTTTTGGTCCCACAAGTCCCACCTCATTTACAAACACCAAAGGAGTTCCGTATATGCCTGTTTTTTCTAATTCTATTCGTTGTTTCATAATCGCTTTTTTGGTTTCCTGGGATTGCGTGCATGCTTTTATATCTGACAAATTGTAGCCTAATTCAGATAAGATTTTATCCACTTCTTCAGGATTAGCGTTTTTTTCCTTGGAATTGCCAAACAAAATATCATTTAACTGCCAATACTTTTCTTTATCGCTTTTGTAAGCGCAGTATCCTATCGGAAGCAGGTACAGGGTTTCGGCTTTTACTGGATAATGGGCAAAAGTATATGAAATATTGGGATTTTCCAAAAGCAACTTTTTGACAACCGGATATGCTTTTCTCGTGTAGTCGCAATTGTAACATCCGATAAACACGATTTTATTTTCGGCTTGTTCATTGTGAGTTGGAAACACAGACAAATCTACGTTTTCTATGCTTACATTATTTTGTTTTATATTTTCGGCAACACAGTAAGAGCTTATTGAAGAGGATTTGTTGTTCTCTCCGGTTGGATCAAAAGCGCAAAATCCAGACGCAACCAAACCATTGCAGTTGCCGTAAATATAAAAATTGTAAATTCCATTCCCTGCCCAGAAAATGCTTGCGATTGTTGTTAAAAAAAATATCCAAGATAAAAGTTCGAAATTTTTATTTACAAACTTTGCCAAAGGCAAAGATTTAGTGATCAACGTTCCAACTATATGAGACTGCATCTTGTCTTTGAATCCGGTATCGCAAGGTCTAAAAGTTACCCGCTTTGTAACACACTTGAAAGCTTCCTTTGCAAGCTCGCGATGGGTTGCGGAAAAAATGCCGAGTATGGCAAGAATAAAAAAAGCTAAGATACAAAACATTTTTTAATTATAAGCAGGCCTTGCAAGTATTTGATAATGGGAATAATTGTAAAATTTAGTTTTACAAAAGCACATTGATTACCTTTTTAAGCGAGTTGATAAAACTGTCAACCTCTTCAAAAGTGTTGTATAAATAAAACGACACTCGAACACTGCCTTTTATTTTGTTGGCGTCAAACCATGAATGCACGCAATGTTGTCCTGAGCGAACCGCGATTTTGTTCATTGAATCAAGTGTTAGAGCGATTTTGTGGTGGTCAACATTGTCAACATAAAAGCTTGTTATTCCACCTCTAAGTTTGGGATCTTTAGGCCCGATAACATGCAAATTGGAAATATTATCAATTTTTGATTGCAAATAAGTTGTAAGTTTTATTTCATGATCGTAAATATTTTTTATGCTAATTCCAAGTAAATAGTCAATTGCCGCTCCCAAACCCAAGATTCCTGCGTAGTCTTGTAATCCAGCTTCAAATCTCTCTGGTACATCTAAAAATTCATGCGATGAGTATGTTGTTTTTGAAACTGTGTCTCCTCCCACTAAAAATGGATTTAGTTTTTCCAGCAATTTTCTTTTGCCGTATAAAATTCCCGTTCCTGTTGGTCCTAACATTTTGTGCCCAGAAAATGCCAAAAAATCAACGTCAAGATCGGAAACATTTATTTTTGTGTGAGGGGCGGTTTGCGCTCCGTCAAGCATGACAAGCGCGTTTTTTTTGTGCGCGTGCGATACAATTTCTTTTGCTGGGATTGTTACTCCATCAAGGTTTGAGGTAAAAACCATGCTTACTAGTTTTACATTTTCATCAAAAGCCTCTTTGTAATTCTCAAATGAAAATGTTCCATCGTCATTTGAATGCACGATTTTTCTTTTGATGCCAATTTGCTTTTCTAGCAATTGCCAGATAACTAGGTTGGAATTGTGTTCTTTGTCTGTTGTCAAAACAACATCGCCTTTTTCAAGTCCTATTGATCTTGCGACCAGATTAATGCTTTCTGTTGTGTTTCTTGTGAATATTATTTCATGAGGGGATTTGGCATTTATGAATTTTGCCACTTTTTCGCGAACTTTTTCAAAAAGTTTTGTTGTTTGGGCGGATAAAGCGTGCATGCTTCTTCCACCACATGCGGACAAATTCGTATAATAATAATTCATAGAATCCATTACACTCTGAGGCCTTAAACTCTGGCAGGCGTTGTCAAAGTAAATATATCCTTTATTTTTTGTGAAAAAAGGAAAATCGTTTCTTATTTTGTTTATATTCATAAATTTAACAAAATTTATTCAGGCAGAGTTTATATTGGAGAGGAATGCATTTACTCCTAATTCTTCTTCTATGCGCAGTAGTTCGTTGTATTTGGCAATTCTTTCGCTTCTTGATAGCGAGCCAGTTTTTATTTGGCCTGTTGATAATCCAACTGCCAAATGGGCAATTGTTGTGTCTTCGGTTTCCCCGGATCTGTGAGATATTATTGCCTTAAAGCCGGAATTGTAAGCAAGTCTGACAGCGTTTATAGTTTCACTTAAAGTGCCTATTTGGTTTACTTTGACCAAAATTGCGTTGCAGGCTTTCTCGTCAATTGCCCTTTGAAGGAATTTAGTGTTTGTTACCAAAAGATCGTCCCCAACAAGTTGAATATCTTTGCCAATTTGCTCATTTAAACTAACCCACCCTCTCCAGTCAGTTTCCGACAGAGGATCTTCAATTGAAAATATTGGATAATTTTGGATTAGTTCTTTGACAT
>JANWVB010000071.1 GCA_025057695.1 Patescibacteria group bacterium | reverse complement strand
TACCAGAGGAGTTGAATCTGCGGCTCAAGTTTATTTTGGCAAAAATGTTTCAGAGCTTACTCTGATAGAATCTGCGATCTTGGCTGGTTTGCCTCAAAGGCCTAGTTATTATTCGCCTTTTACTGGAGATAAAGATGCTTATATTATGCGCACTGAGGCTGTTTTAAGGCGTATGCGTGAAGATGGTTATATTACAAAAGAGCAGGAAGATCAAACGGTGGCAGAGCTTCCAAATGTTAAATTTGCCGAACGCGGGGCAAATTTTAAAGCGCCGCATTTTGTCCAATATGTTCAACGTATTCTGGAAGATAAATATGGCGCAAGCGCTTTGGAAAGTGGTTTAAGAGTAACCACGACTTTGGATTTGGCATTGCAAGAAGATGCTCAAAAGATAGTCTCAGAAGAAATTAACAAAGTAAAGCATCTAAAGATAACAAATGGTGCCGCCATAGTTCTAAACCCTGAGACTGGTGAGATTTTGGCTATGGTTGGGTCTCGCGGATTTGATGATCCTGAAATAGATGGACAAGTAAATGTGACAACTGCGCTTCGTCAACCGGGTAGCGCGATTAAACCTATTGTTTATGTGACTGGATTTAAAAAAGGCTATACCGCCGCTACTTTGCTTATGGATGTGCAAACAGAATTCACGGTTGGTGGCGGTCAACCTCCTTATGTGCCTGTGAATTATGATGGTAAATATCGAGGTCCAATTCAGGTAAGATACGCGCTTGGCAATTCCATAAATGTGCCGGCTGTGAAGATGGTTGCTTTGGTTGGTGTGAGAAACATGCTTGAGACTGCATATGATATGGGGATTAAATCTCTTGAACCAACACAGAAAA
Source organism: Patescibacteria group bacterium (assembly GCA_025057695.1). GTDB lineage: Bacteria > Patescibacteriota > Microgenomatia > UBA8517 > UBA8517 > JANWVB01. The sequence continues at coordinate 3,192 of JANWVB010000071.1, read as the reverse complement.
CACTATCGCGAGTGGGACTTTCTGTTGCGTTAGGCGGCGGTGAAGTTAGATTGATAGAGCTTACTAGCGCTTATGGAGCGTTTACTAATGGAGGTTATAGAGTAGATCCGGTGGCTATATTAAAGGTGGAAGATGTAAATGGAAAAGTTCTTGAAGAAGTGCGTCCCCAAAAAAGCGCGCGTGTTCTTACACCTGAAGAGGCTTATCTGATTGCTGATATACTTTCGGACAATGATGCAAGAAAAGATGTGTTTGGTGTCAATTCTCAACTAAATATTCCCGGAAGACAAATTGCAGTCAAAACAGGTACCACAAACGATAAACGTGATAACTGGACTGTTGGTGGCAATCAACAGGTAATGGTTGGCGTTTGGGTTGGGAATAATGACAATTCCCCTATGACTCAAGTTGCATCCGGTGTGACTGGCGCGTCTCCGATATGGAGAAAGATTTTGCTTAAAGCTTTGGATGGTAAACCAGGAACTAAGTTTGAAGTTCCTTCAGGGATAGTGAATGTGTCTGTTGATAAAGTTTCAGGGTACTTAGCGCGTGATGATTCTGAATCCAGAATGGAAAAGTTTATAAAAGGAACTGAACCACAAGAAGATAAGGTTCGTTTGAGATTGAAAGTTTGTAAAAACGAAGGAAAGCTTGCCAATCCTTCAGATATTGCCTCTGGCAATTATGAAGAACGTGAGTATTTTTTGTTTAAGGAAGAAGATCCAACAGCGCCAAAAGGTTCAGGAATTAATAAATGGCAAGAAGGGATAAACAAATGGATTGCATCCCAGCCTGATCCTGCCAAATACAATCCACCGACAGAGTATTGCAGTTCTAGTGTGCCAATTAATGTTGAATTTGTCAGACCTACAGATAAAAGTTCCAATTTGCCAAACACTTTTTCTATGGAAGCTAAAATTTTTTCTATAGATAAAATAAGTGAAGTTACATTAGAAATTGATGGAGTCAAGCTTCGTTCATTTACTTCCCCTCCGTACAAAGAAGAAGTTAATTTGCCAGATGGCGTGCATACTTTGAGGATAAAAGCTCGCGATGTTAATGGTAAAGAATCGGATCGTGTTATAACCGTTGGTGTTGGCGTAGAGTGGAATGCTACCAACACTCCTACTTCTACTCCAACATCTGCACCAAATTAGGTTATGTAAAGCAATCCTGACACAAACACAGAAACTTTTCAATCTATTGTATTTTCAAATTTTTCTATTAGCTCCCTCAAGACAGCGCTAGGTTCTCTGCCTTCTGCTTTTAGGTGCTGGTTTTTACCTGCTAAGTCCACATGCAAACTGCCTGTGTGCATTACTCCTTCCATTTTTGGTTTTTTGATAGTGTCAAATACAAATTCAACAGAATTAATACTTACTCGTTTTGAAAATTTTAGAAACTTTTTTATAAGTATTCTTTCCAATTCATCTAATTTAAATGCTCCTACAACCTTTTTCCTATCTATGACTTTTACCTGAAATGGCAGGTTTTCTTTTAGATCAGAGGCTTTGACTAAGTTTTTTCTGGGATTTTTTTCTAAATCCAAAGATTGTTTGGGGCGATTGTTAATCCTTTGCGAGTCGGGGAATGTGATTGTGTTATAAGCTTTGCTTCTTACTCCTTTTTTCATTGTTTAAAATATACACCTTAAGGAAATGAATGTCACTATTTTTGGTTAACGCCAAAAGCTTTTTGCAATTTACTTAACAAAATGTTTCTTATTTTTGCCACTTGTTTGTCTGTTAAGGTTTTTGTCTTGTCATGATAAGTGACTGTAAATGTGTAATTATCTTTGTATATGTCTTTAAGTTTGATATCTTTAATTAATTTGCTTATTTTATACATTTTGTTGATTAGGTCTCCTACCTTTACATTTTTGGGTATCTCAAAAGTGTAATCTTCTGTTTGCGCGGGATATTTAGATGTTGGCTTATAGCTTGTATACATTTTGAAGTGATTCCTTAGAATTGATATGTCAAATTCACAAGATATCAATTTCTTTTTTAGATCAATTATTATTTCGCCTGCAATTTCGTTTTCTACTTCAATCTCAAGTTTGTTATTATCAATAAATTTGAAGCTAAATTTTATATTTAGTTTTTGAAAAAAAGCCTCCAAAATACCTTTTGCTTTTCTGTATTCATAATTAACAAATATGATTCCTAGTTTTAGAATTTCATCTGGCAAGCCTTTCTTTTTAGGGTGGTACACATTCGCGATTTCATATAAAAAGTATTCGTGAGAAACTGCTTTGTTTTGATCGGTTGCTTCTATAAGTGATGGTATTAGTGAAGTTCTAAGATACTGTCCTTCTTCACCGAGGGGGTTTTTAAGTTTCAACGCATTTGCGCTATTTACCATTGATTGATCTACTAAAGAGCTGGTGTAAACTTCATAGCCACCAAGTCTGGATAGTATTTCTCTTATTCTTTTTTCGAATTTAAATAGCGGGCTGTCAATGTCTTCAGGTATTGCCCCAGTTGGCAAAATGCTTGGTATGTTGTGATAACCGTAAATTCTTGCTATTTCTTCAACTATGTCTTCAGCGATTTCAATATCTCGTGCTCTGCTAGATGGTATTGTGATTTCTAAGTTATTTTTTTCTAGTTTTATTCCAAATCCTAATGACTGCAGTACTTTTGATATTTTTTCAGATTGAATTTCTATACCTATTCTTTGGTCTATAAATTCTTTTGTGACATTTAGTTTTTTTGGTTTGTAGGGGTTTGGATAGTGATCAAAAATCTCGCTTGTTATTCTTGCTTTTGCAATTTTTTGATAAAGTTCTATCCCTCGCAAAAGCGCTTTGTATGCAAGCTCTGGATCAACTCCTTTTTCATTTAATGTTGCGGCGACAGTTCTAATTGATAGACTCATAGAAGTTTTCCTAATTTGGACTTCGTCGTTGTTGTTTATGAAAAATACTATTGTTTCGGTATGATCCGAAATCGCGCTATTTTTTGCACCCATTATCCCGGGAAGATCTATAATTTCGCCTGTGCCATCGTCTATTACTATATCGCCCCCTAAAAGAGTGTGAATCTTGCCATCCAAAGTAGTTATTCTTTCTCCTTTTTTTGATTTTCTAAATATTATGTTCTTGGTTTTCAGTTTATCGTAATCGAAAGCATGAGTAGGATGACCAACTTCAAGCATGACATAGTTGGTTATGTCAATTATCGCGTTTAG
>JANWVB010000070.1 GCA_025057695.1 Patescibacteria group bacterium | reverse complement strand
TTCTGTTAATGAAAGATTAATAGTAAAAAGGTTGACAAATTTTTTAGCAGACAAGACTCAAGGAAACTGTGAGGTTTCTGTTAGGATAGCCAATACTTTAGAGATGCTAGATCTTGCGAGAAGATATTTGTCTGAGTCAAACAATCTTCACAATGTTTTGTCGTTTACTTATTCGGAAGTCAAGGAATTTTTCCCAGATCCGGATGGCATAAATAGATTGGGAGATATTGTGGTATGTTATGAGAAGGTCAAAGATGAAGCTAAATCTGCAAACAAGTCGCTTGATGAGTGGTTATATTACCTTATCGAGCATGGAGCAGAGCATCTCTTGGGAATGCACCATGATTAAATTTATCATTTTTGATATTAAGGAAAGTTAGGACAATTTGTTATTTTGTGCAAAATAATTACAGCTTCATTTTTTGGGTTTTGTTCTATATCATTAGCTGATTATTCGTGATATCTTCTTAAGAAGATATGACTCTTTATCTGAAGTATCGTCCTCAGAAGTTATCAGATATTGATATCAAATCTGTGCGCGAGTCTGTTAGCAAGATTCTTTTCTCCGGCAAAATTCCCCATGCCTTTTTGTTTATTGGTACAAAAGGGACTGGAAAAACTTCAACGGCAAGAATTGTCGCAAAGTATGTTAATTGCCAAGCAAATAAAGAAAAGGATCATCTGCCGTGCAATGAGTGCGAATCATGTGTGTCTATAACGAAAGGAGAAAATTTGGATGTTGTGGAAATAGATGCCGCAAGTCATAGAGGAATTGATGATATTAGGTCATTGCGTGAAACTATAAAACTTGCGCCGTTTAAATCTAAATATAAAGTTTACATTATTGATGAATGCCACATGTTAACAATCGAAGCGGCAAATGCTCTTTTAAAGACATTAGAAGAGCCTCCTAGTCATGTTATTTTTATATTGGCAACTACCAATCCGGAGAAATTGTTGCCGACTATCTTGTCAAGGTGCACGATTATAAATTTTACAAAAGCTACAACAGAAGAGATTGTCTCAAGGCTTGAGTCGATCGTAAAAAACGAGAATGTGGGCTATCAAATTGAAGCCCTTAGATTGATCGCGCAGTTTGCCGATGGGTCATTTCGAGACGCGGTTAAAAAATTAGAGCAATGTATTGTTGAAAATATTGCTCTTAACAATGAATCAATAAGTCAGCACTTGTTTCATTCAAATGACTTTTCGCCAAGTGAACTTATTGAATTAATTTACTCTGGCAAAGTCAAAGAAAGTTTGAATTTGATAGAGAATTCGCTTAAGTTGGGCGTGAGCGCCAAGACAATGATTGAACGCTTGCTTAATTACTTAAGAAGGTTAATTTTGTCAAAGGTGGTTGGAGATGACAATTCTTTGCCAAGTATAGGTGTGGATATCTTAACAAATTATGTGAATTTGCTTTTGGATGCCAGTCGCGATATGCAACTATCCAGCATAGAGCAATTGCCGCTTGAGATTTTTGTAATCAAGGCTGGGAATTTGTGCGCAAAATCTCCTGAAAATAAAGGCAATTCTCTCCAAGCGCAACAAGAAAAATCTGTTGATGTTTCTGGCAATGATCCTTTTAGATCTAAAGAATCTTTGTCAGATTGTGATTCTTACTTGCCCAAAAAAGTGAGTTTTAGTAATGAAAATCGCGTGCTTAAATCAGACACGGACTTGCAAGTTAGTGGTAGCTCTGTTCACAAAGATGTAATGAAAACAAACGAGTCTGATCAGTGTCAAGAAAATAAAAACGGAGATTCTCGCAACCTAGATCAAGTGAAAGAAAAACAAGAAAAGATAGATAGAGGTTATAGAAATCTATTGGCTGATCAATGGCAAATAATATTGACAAAGATTCGTTTGATGAATTCTTCCACGGAAGCTCTTTTGCGCGCCGCGAAGCCAATTTCATACGATGGCAATAAATTGGTTTTAGGTGTTTATTATAAATTCCACAAAGAGCGTTTGGAATCTAATCCCCATAAGGACATTATTTATAAAGTTGTTGAAAGCACTTTTGGCATGTTGGATAAAATTGACTGTGTTTTAACAGATCCGCCAAATAGCATTGTTGGGCAACAGACGGTTCAAGCTCTTTCTACTTCAACAAATAAATCTATTTTGTCTGATGAAGACTTAGTTTTGACTGAAGCAAATGACGATGATATAGTGGATCTAGCTAAAGAATTGTTTAGAAGTTAGTTTTATTTTTTTATTTTAATGTGTATAATGCTTTTAGTTTATGTTTAACAAATTTCAACAAGCTAAACAATTGTGGGATTTGCGCAACCAAGCTCAGCAATTGCAAAAACAACTTGAGCAGGTAGAGCATACTGAAGAAAAAAATGGCATTTTAGTAAAAGTTGATGGCACTCAAAAGATCAAGTATTTAGAGATAAATGGAGAAGAAAGAAATGATTTGGTAATTGTCATAAACAATGCGATGAAAGAAGTCCAGAAAAAATCCGCAAAAAAGATGATGGAGGCAGGTGGAGGTCTAAGCGGGCTTTTAGGTGGAATTGGTAAATAGCGCTTTGCTTCTTTTTTAATTTTGCTTCCTTGCCGATTTTTGTTTTTATTAAATTTGTTTTACCTCTTGTAGTTGTTATGTGTCACATTGTTTTGGTGTAATATAAGTTTGTTGTATTTTTTTTATGAGAATTGCAAAACCTGTTCAGCGGGTTATTGATTGCTTTTCAAAACTGCCGGGTATTGGGCCAAAATCTGCACAGAAACTTGCCTATTATTTGCTTCATGTTCCGCAAATTGAACTTGATAATTTTGCATTAGCGCTTTCAGATCTAAAAAGAACGACTATGTTATGTCAAGAATGTAAAAATGTTTCTGAAACTGACCTATGTCCTATTTGCAATGATAGTTCTCGCAACAAAAAAGTTCTAATGGTTGTGGAACACCCCATGGATTTGCTTGCCATAGAAAAATCGGGACGTTTTAATGGTGTGTATCATGTCTTGCACGGCGCGATTAATCCTCTTGAAAATATTGGTCCTGATGAAATCTTTATTGATGCTCTTTTAATGAGGTTGCAAAAAAATGGCGGTTTAATAGAGGAGATGATAATTGCAACAAATCCAACAATGGAAGGTGAGGCGACTGCGATGGTGATACTAAATAAACTGAAGAAACTAGATATGAAAACGAAAGTTACAAGATTGGGTATAGGTATACCAACTGGCGCTGACTTGGAATATGCTGATGAGCTGACATTGCGTCAGGCAATAGATGGCAGGCGGGAGTTGTAATGATCTGATTTGTTGGTAAAACTCTTCACTTAATTATAAAATATTACAATCAATTAAGATAAGATGTAGTTATGAACTATCAATTTTTTTCCAAGATTGGGAATAAAGTTGGGCAATCTGCCAAACAACAGGCTGTTGCTTTTGCTAAATCAGCTGGCCAGCAGTTGGGCATTGAAACACCCCAAAAACGTGCTGTTAAACATCAACAAGTCGAACAATCTAGTTTGGCTAATCTCTTTTTTACACAAGCTCATGAAAAGGATGTTTTGCTTTCTCAGTCAGAAGAAGAAGAAATAAAAAGATTAGATATAGCAAAAATCCAAAGACTTGAGGAAGAGTTGAGACAACTTAGAATGCAAAGACAAAAAGATATTACCGATTGGCAGAAACAACAGGACGAATTGATGCGTGAACCTGATAATGAAGCTCAAGAACAATTTATTTTGCCTCCTTCTCCTAAAAAAGGTCCACAATTGCCTATCCCAGGCAAAAAACAAAACAAAGGGCAACCTTTGGTTGTTAGCCAGAAGTTAAGCAAGTCAGAGACAGGGAGACAAGCAAAAGGTTAATAAATTTCTCAGATTTTTGTTAATATTACTTTCAAATAGATGTCAGATATTTTTTTATACAATTCACTAACCAAAAAGAAAGAAAAATTTGTGCCTATTAATCCACCTAAAGTTGGAGTGTACACGTGTGGTTTCACTGTTTATGATTATGCGCACATAGGAAGTGGCAGAAAGTATGTAATGGATGATTTGCTTAAGCGCGTTCTTGTTTATAATGGTTACAGTGTTACTCATGTGCAGAATGTTACGGATGTTGGCCATTTAGTTTCTGACGCTAATGAAGGAGAAGATAAACTAGAAAAAGGCGCCAGAAAATATGGCAAGGATCCATACGAAATAGCTAGGTTTTTTGAAAATTACTTCTATGAATCAATGGACAAGTTAAATATTATTCGCCCGGACATTATTTGCAGAGCCACAGAGCATATTGCTGAACAAATACAATTAATACA
>JANWVB010000006.1 GCA_025057695.1 Patescibacteria group bacterium | reverse complement strand
CCCATTGGCAAAACTTCTTTAATCAACTCATCAGGTATAGGTATTGCTTCCCCTTTATTACGACTTGGAAAACGCTCTGATACAAGATTAACCAAAAAAACAACAGGAAACTCAAGACCTTTTGCGGAATGCACAGTCATAATGTTAACCGCATTTTCTTTGACATAATCCTGCTGGGATAAAATAGTTTTTTCTCCCAGCTCCGCAACTAAATCTATCCACTCCAAAACAGAAAAAATGCTTGAATCCTTGTTCTGGGATTCAAAAGCAACTATCTCCTGTAAAAATCTTGTTATATTCTGGGCTTTATCTAAAGATTCAAAAGAATTTTCATTTATAAACTCTTCAAGTATTTCCATCTCATTAACAAAACTAACAAGTATTTGCCCAGCCGGTTTATCTTTTATCTCATATAAATGTTTGCCAACCAAATCGGTTATATTTTTTATTTTGCTTTTAGTCTCAGCTTCTAACTTTTGAATGCTGTCTAAATCATCAAAAAGATCTATTAAACTTAAGTTCTTTCTGGCAACAACTGACAACATTAAAGTCAAGTCTTTTAAAGGTACGTTAATAGGGGACGATGTCAATAAGTTAAACCAAGAAGTATCGTCTCTCTGATCTTTAAGTATCTTAAGATATGAAATCAAAACACTCACTTCTTTCTGTTCAAATAAACTTGATGGTCCATAAAAATGATAAGGGATACCTCTTTTGGATAATGCCTTAATAAATATATCAGCATAATTTCTGGCACGAACCAAAATGGCAATGTCAGAATAATTTATTGGAAGTTCGCCATCACCATATTCCGCTTGAGATAAATTCTGGCTTACCAATCTTTGTATCTCATCCGCCACTTCTTCAGCTTCTAAATTGTCTTTCGGAGCATGAAAAAGTTCGATTTTACAATCTTTTTTAACATTCCTTTTGCTAACCAGCTTCTTTTCTATGCCAAGTCTTGCTTCCAAAGTATCAGGGTTGTTATGTTGAATCAATCTGTAAGCGGCATCCAAAATGGTTTGAGTTGATCTATAATTTTCAGTTAACACAACAGTTTTTGCGGTAGGGTAGTCGTCCATGAAATGCATTATGTTTGAAATTGCGGCGCCTCTAAATTTATAAATAGATTGACTATCATCTCCAACAACAACAATATTGGGGTTTGCCGATGGCGGCGCAATCAGTTTTAATAATTCATATTGTGCGACATTTGTATCTTGAAACTCATCGACTAAAATCTGTGCAAATTGCAAACGGTACATTGATAATATATTCGGACGTTCGCGAAATAGTTTTAAAGTTTTTGTAATTAAATCACCAAAATCCATCACCCTCTCCTCTACTTTCAAAAATTCATAAGTTTCATACGCTTTTGCAAGTTCAAACCATTTCGCAAGCTCTATGGCTTTCTCGTCATTTTTAATTTCATCTATTTTTTGCAATTCATCTAATTTCAGCCCAAAATTTTCACTTTTAAGCTTTATCCATTCCAAATATTGATTTGGCGCAATATCTTCATCCTGCAATCTACTAAAATGCGCGATAAGATGATCAATAAACCTATTTGGGTTCCCAAGAGGTCTAAAATACGACAATCTAAATTTATATAAATGCTTTTTTATAAAAGCTATTGATTCCAATGTCGACATTAGTTTAAAAGAAGGATCATAACCAATATGAAATGCCCAAGAACGCAAAATTCTCTCGCAAAAACTATGAAAAGTGGAAATCCACATATCCCAATATCCATAAGGCATAACAACATCTACCCTTTCTTCCATTTCCTTAGAAGCTTTTTCGGTAAAAGTTAAAGCCAAAATATTGCTAGATTTTAAATTTTTGTTAAGTACCAAATGTTTGATTCTTTCCGTAATTACAGTGGTTTTGCCAGTCCCGGCGCCTGCTATAATTAAAAGAGGTCCGTTATCATATTCAACTGCCTCTTTTTGTTTTTGGTTCAAGAATTTGTCATTGTGCATAGCTAAAAAATGATTATAACAAGGAGAGCTTAAAATGACATTAATAGAAATACCTTCAGTATTAAATGAAACACATAATAATCAAGCTCCGCCATATATACATGAGGTCGACTATTCATTATCCAGAATTGAATCTTTGGAAAAAACGGCCTACTTGCTTGGAATTCAAATATCAATTGAAATCCTAGCAAAACAACAAGAACAATATATTGTTGAAAGAAAAACTCCCGATGGGAACAATTTGATTAAAGAAACCAAAGTCGTAGCTCTTGGGCAAACTCGAGTTCGATTAAAAGTTTTTGGAAATCACAGGCTCTTATTTTTTGCTATGGACATTTTGGCTAAATACCTGGACAAATCTGGAAATTTTAATGAAGAGCTGTTTTGGCAAGAAATAAACAATTGGGTATCAGAAGACAAAAACAAATCTCATTGAGAGATAAAAACTTTAACCATAAATTAAAAATAAAATAAATTGAAACAATCCAAAACTCTACCCTTGCAAAACTTTATCTTGATTTTCTTTACCCAATCTGTCTCCGATCATCTTTGTGCTAGATATTTTTTGTCCTAACAATCTAAATGAAATTAAAACATTAGCCAACATATTATTCGCATTAGTAATATGACGTTGCAAAACTCCCAAATTTTCCTCTACTGTATCATATTCTTTTTGTATGGCTTTGACAGTTGATAAAATCTCGCGAGCTTTTTCCTCAATTTTTTGCCCTTCAAAACTCATAAGTATGGCTTTTAGAAAAGCGTAAAATGTGGTGGGAGACACAGGCAAAACTTTTTTCTCTCCAGCGTATTCAAAAAGTTTTGTGTTATTAACTATTTCATAATAAACAGCTTCGGAAGGAACATACATCAAAGCGTAATCAATTGTTCCCTCCTCTATTAGAATATACTTTCTAGAAATCGCTTCCATATGACGCTTAACATCATTCTCAAAAGCCTTTTCATAAGTTTTTCTACTTTCAGTATCTTGGGCATCCATCATCTTCCTGAAATTCTCCATTGGGAATTTAGAATCAATAGGAATAATGCCTGCTGATGTTATTACGGCGGCATCCACTTTTTCCCCACTTCTAAAAGAATATTGCAAGTGAAAAGATTGTTTGGGCAACATTTGTGTCAGCAATTGATTTAAGATATGCTCCCCCATTCTACCTCTTAATTTTGGATTTTTTAAAAACTCCTGCAATTCTTTAATCCCCCGCCCTATCTCCGCCATCTCTCCCAAATTTCTTTGCACACTCGCAATCACTTTTACCGCGTTATCTAATCTTTCGTTTAAAGAATTAGTGTTTTTCTGCAAAGACTCAAGAAGCAACCGTCTGTCTTCTAAAGAATTGTTCTTTAAAAGTTCAAAAATTTTTATAAGTTCCTGATTGTTTTGGTTGAAACTACGAATTTGATTAAGCTTGTGATTTATGAAAAAAATAATAGCGGCTAGTCCCAGAATCAAAACGGAAACTAAAACAATAACTGTTTCCATAAAATGATTGTATCATTAACTTAGTATGATAATCTTTGCTAAAGTCTGGCAAAAGCATTTTTACAAAATCTTATTTGCATTTTCCATTGCGGGAATAATATTAATCGTCACACAAACATCTCCTGATACTTTTTCTATTATTTTGCTTTTTTGCGTTTTTTTATTTTTGTCAACATTCAGTTTTCTAAAACTTTTTATTCAAAGCTATAGAATTCCAATTCTTTTATCATCTTTTTTGACAAGCGTTGCTATTTTAAAATATTTAGAAATCGCAACGATAACAAATACCGGGTTGATTATTGTCCTGCTAATTGTCGCAAACAAGTTGACAAAATAAACCAAATTTAAAATTGCTACAAAAAATTATCCGTAGTTGATAAAAAAAATAAACTTAAACATAGTCTCATTCGGGAATTGAACCAACCTAACTAGCCAATCTTTGGAAGGCTCCTGGTATGTCATATTTTAATACCTGACCAGTGTATGAAACATTAACGTAAACGTAAATATTTTTATCGGTTTTCTTTAGATGAGGCACTGAGTAAACAGCCAAGGCTTCTTTTATATTGATTGTTTCCGCCTGTTCATTTAAATATGGCTGAACCAATTCTATATAAGAAATCAATTTCTCTGAAACAAACGTGGAATATAATCCGCTTACAATTGGCGTTAAAGCTAAATGATGTTCACCTTCAGGATCAGGATAAGAAATCCGCTCCGCAAAACCTTCACATACCGAGAGCCAATTCCCTAAACATGAACTTAAAACCAAAGCAACATCTTTCATTAAATAATCCGGTACATCATGAAAAAGAACCTGAGGAGATTCACAATAAATTTTTGCAACCAATCTTTTATTTTGATCCAAATAGTAAAAAATACTAAAAAAAGGGGTCTGCAAAAGTCTACGACGATCAGGCGCAAAAAGCATCCTTGCAAGAGGCTTATCAGGATAAGCCTCTTGCAGATTTATTCTACTGATAACTGAAAATTCAGGGTAAGAAATTTCAACACTCTTTTGAGTCATTCCATTTTGGTCAACTGCATAAATATCAACTGGACCACGCATAGCAACATGTTTACCTGGGATAAAACCGCCAATTCGTCTAAAGCTTTCAGCCGATTTGCGTCGAATAGATTCCAGAAAGGCTTCCCTATTGTCGTTAAAAAAAGCTCGCTCATCTTCTTGAATCTGCCTGAAGAAATTTACCCTTCCAGCTTCCGCTTTTGGATCAAAGTTTTCAGGGAAAACTGCATGAGCACCTTCATATAATTCCTGGCAAAACCACTCCAAAGTCTTGAGTCTATTATATTTGTTTCTTTATCGTTAATAACCATGCTAAAACTTGCCAAACGCCCTTTTCTACTTTGATCTTCGTTAATAACCACAGAAAAGGAAGTTTGGCACTCGATTTGATCTGCTGTTTCTCCCATAATTTTTTATTAATTTATTTTTCTAAGTTATAAGAAACAATGTGACCAAATTTAACGGTTTTTAGTTTACAATATTATACAATAAAATAAAAAAAAGTAAAAAGCCTAATGCAAAATTTTAATTTTGAACTAATAAAAAACCGATGTATACTTTGCTTAAATAAAACAAATGTTTAAAATAAAAATATCTGATTTAAACAAATAAACATGCGCATATCGCAAAAAGCAATAAATCCAGCTTTGAAAAAGCAAGTAGACAAAATGTTGATTCAATTAATTTGCGATATAAAAAATTTCAATGAAGCGGAGTCTTTTTTGCGCGATTTTTTTAATTCTTCTGAAGTCGAAGTTTTCTCAAAAAGATTGGCAATTGCATATTGGCTCAAGAAAAAAAGAAGTTATAAAAACATCCGTGATAATCTAAAGGTTTCAAGCGCCACAATATCAACAGTGTCTGAAATGATGAAAAGTAAAGGTTTTGAACTTGCTTTGAAAAAAGTTGAAGCCGAAGAATGGGCAAATGTATGGGCAGAAAAAATAAAAAGAGTGATTAAATGATTTAAACTATTAAATTGATTAACTTAAGACAAAAAGATACAATTGCAATGTGGACATGAGAACAAGTTTAAGAATTTTAATGTCAAAACCTCAATAAAGAAGGATTGTTTTCACTTTATAAACAACCTTCTTTAGGAGGGTTTTTTTATGCTTAAATTATAATGAAACAAACAATTCTTGGCAAAAAAATCAAAATGAATAATAAATAAAACATGTTTGTCACAATAATAACCGATTGCAAAGAAGAAAATGAAAAAGGCAGGCAAGTCACCCGGTGGGCTTCTTTGGGATTTACCAATATAAACATTGTCGGAGTAAGCTCGGATCTTGGAAGCATACCCACAATAGAAGCCGCTGGTAATATAATAGACTCACTTGACGCTTCAGAAGGCAAAGAGGGAGTGGTTTTCGCAAATGTCGCCCCTAGAGGCTATATAAAAGAAGACGGCGAGAATGGAACAGACTTTGCATACTTTTACTATAAAAAGACTCTCGTAGTTTCAACAATAAGAGGATACACACTGTCATTAGTTAAAAAACTAAACTTAGTCAATCAAGTATCAGTGGTAAAATTAGTAAATGTGCTAGATCACGCAAAAAAAATCGGTTTAATTGATGAAACAGGCATGGAGTACATAAAAAACAGTCAATTCAGAAGTTTTGATTATGTACCCAGATTGGTTTCATGGATATTCAAAGGGGAAAAATTTCCAACAGAAAATTTGCAGATATCAACAAGGAAAAACGCACCAAATTGCATTTGGTGCATAGACGCTTTTGGGAACGCCAAAACAACAATTGCCTCAAATGAAATATCTTTTTCGCATGGAGAGTTAATACAAACCAATTTTGGCAAGATAACTTTTTACAATAGGTTAAAAGATATACCCGAAGGAAAAGCGGGAATTTACATAGGAAGTTCAGGAATAAAAGATGTAAGATTTCTAGAAATAGCAGTACAATCAAAAAAAGGTAGTGCGCAAAAGGCTTTTGGTTTTGAGATAGGAGATAAAGTCAATTTTTCAAAGTTTTAAATTAGCTTATGTCCAAATACTATACAAAAACCAGATCTACTTACGTAAACGTCAACCATTACGAACAATTTGCTCTTGGGATAACCCAGGCAGATGTAATAGCTTGTGAGCAAAGTTTGCTCGGCGACAAAGTAATATTCAACTCCAAAGCTGCTGATCACGATCTAAAAATCTACAAGCAAGCTTTGGAAGAAGTAAAAAATCAGCAACATCGCACAAACAAACACCCTAAATTTATTAATTGGTTATCTAAATATCTTTTTGATCAAATGTTAAAAACAATAAAGGAAAAAATAAAAACATTAGATGTTTAAGAAAAATAACAGGCTCTTTTGTCTTTTCAAAAAAATGATTAAACAAATCGCATTTGATTTGCAGAATTTTTTACTAAAAACAGTTAAAAAAATTCTCAACAAATACAATCAAGGTTTGATTAAAATTCCTCACTTACCCGCTTTACCAAAGTTAAAGTAAAATTAAATGAGAAACTTTTTTTTTAAATATGACCACCTTGCAACAAGACTGTTGGAAATTTTGCCTGGGTTGGTTTCTTGGAATTTAATAATATTTCCATATTGGGGAGTATTTTTTATCCCGGAAACAACAGCTTATTTCATACTGGCATTTAATGTGTACTGGTTTTATCAATCTTTAACAATTGCAATTTCTTCAGTAGTCACGCATCTGCGAATACAAGAAACAATCAAAACAGATTGGGTTAACGAACTCAAAAAATTAAAAAATTACAAACATGTGCATCATGCTATCATTGTTACCACATACAAAGAACCACTTCATACATTAGAAAAAACACTTGACAACATCGCAAATCAAACACTCCCCAAAAACCAAATTTCAGTTTGTTTGGCAATGGAAGCCGCTGAACCGGAAGAAGAAAGAATACCCAAAGTAAAAGCATTGCAAAAAAAATTTAGAAACAAATTTGCAAATTTTTTTGTAACTGTGCACACGCTCGCCAAAGGAGAAATCAAAGGCAAAGCCTCAAACGAAAGATACGCGGCAATCTGGTTAAAAAATGAACTTGTGGACAAAAGAAAAATGAATATAAAAAATATCATAATCACAAGTTGTGATGCCGATCATGCATATCACCAAAGCCATTTCGCGCTTCTAACTTACCAATTTTTGAAAAACCCAAACAGATTGGATACCTTCTGGCAAGGGGCAGTTTTGTTTTACAAAAATATCTGGGAATTGCCAATGATAAGCAGAGTTTTAAACACTTTAATGTCCATGTGGCAATTTTCTCAACTATCAAGAAAAGATAGACTAATAAATGGACAAAATTACTCTTTGCCACTTTACCTGCTTGACAAAGCTGGCTACTGGGACCCTGACAAAATACCTGAAGATTGGGGAATATTTTTCAAATCTTTTTATGCAAATAATGGCAAAGTAGAAGTTGAACCTTTGTATTTGCCTGTTTTGGTAGACGCGGCCCAATCAACAACATTTTGGAAAACGATGGTAAATCAATACGAACAACTCAAACGTTGGGCATGGGGAGTTTCTGATACTCCCTGGATTGTAAAAAATTATTTATTTTCAAGAAACGTTCCCTTCGCATCAAAAACTTTCAGATTAATAACATTTGCTTGGTCGCACTTTTTGTGGCCTGTAAATTGGTTTCTGATTACAATAGGACTTACTTTGCCATCTTTTATAAATCCAGCCTTTGGAAGAACCACATTAGGATACATGGTTCCACAAGTGTCTTCTCTTATTTTGACAATAGCGTTATGTTTTTTGGTTGTAATGCTTATTTTTGACAGCATTTATCGTCCACCTAGACCTGCAAATTACCCAAAATGGAAAGTTTTTATAAAACCACTTGAGTTTGTGTTAATGCCTGTTGTTGGTTTTGTGTTTGGAGCATTGCCGGGGCTGGATGCACACACCAGACTGATGATGGGAAAATATATTGACTATAGGGTTACCGAAAAAGTGTAATACAAAACAAACAAATCAAATAAAATATAAATCTGTTTAAATACTATTTCAATATTAATCACTCAAATTTTAATTCGTGAAATAACACAATCAATTTTAAAGTAAAACTTAGCTTCTTCTTTCTCTTGAAGCCTCAACTAAAGGGTGCTTGGTGAAACGACAAAAAACAGTATTTTTTTAAGGAACTCACCTTGTTTCAGTTGGCGTGATAGTATTAAACAAAAGGTTCATCTCTTTCTGCTTTTGTTGTTGAATCATTCGCAACTCTTGCTCTGTTTCCATATTTTTTCTAATCTTTGCGTATGGGTTTATAAAAAATAATATTATTACTGCGATAATTCCTAAAATAGGCAAAATCGAAGATATAAAAACAAAAAACCAAGCCATAACTCTTTTAACTTTACTTATTTCTTTAACTTGCACAACCACAGTTTTTGCAATTTTGTCATGCCAACCTTGACGCTTTTTATCAAAGAAAATCCATATAAATCCAAGCAACCAAAACGAAGAAAGTATTTTACCAATAAATTCCCTTAAGATTACCTGAAGCCAAGTTAATTCTCTTCCATACTCTGATTTAACTTCTAAACCAAAAAATTGCTTGGCGAGTGTCGCATTTCGGAGTTTCACCAAAAAAATAGAATACAACACAGGCATTAAATAAACTAACATCTGACCTATCAATATACTTAAAAAATCAAAAAAATAAAACGGTGCCAAGAAAAAAAAAGTTAAAAAACCTACAATCAACCAATCAAGCATCGCTGCGGACAAACGAAGCACTCTGCTTGCATAAACAGTCCTACTTTCAGATATTTCGTTTTTGCCAGATCCTACAACTTGATTTATCATAGGCTGATTTACTGTGTTCACATCCACATTTTGATTTATGAAAGTTTGGTTTACGGGGATTTGATCCGCGTATTTTTTTCCTGCATACAAGCAATTTGACAAAAAATTAAGTAAACAACAAGTGGGTAATTAAAAACAATCCCATTTTAATTATTCTAAATATACAAAATATACAAAAAGAAATTAACCTTTACCTAAATCAACTATTATTATAGTGTTAGGAATAAATTTATGACTAATAACCAGTTCACAACAAGCATATGGGGAGACGAAGGATTTAGCGCGATTTTGTCAATGCGACCAATACCAGAGATTTTAAAAATTATTTCTCAAGACACATCTCCTCCCCTTTGGAATCTTTGGTTACACGGCGCTTTTCAGCTTTTTGGCACAAGCGAAGTTGTAATAAGAAGTCTATCGTTAATTTTCTACATTCTGGCAATAATTTTTACATTCAGAATCGGATCGCTTTTGTGGAGCAAAAAAACAGGCGCGATTGCCGCTATTCTTACCGCTTTGAATCCCTTTTTCTTTATGTACGCGTTTGAAGGTCGTATGTACTCTATTCTTGCACTTGGATTAACAGCTTCAATGTACTATTTCTTGAAAATGTACTATTTCTTGAAAATTACCACTCGTGAAAAAGGGGAAATAATAAAAACAACTACAAAAATCGGCTATGTTTTTTGGACTCTTTGGGCTTTGTACTCACATCATTTTGCAATGTTTGCCCTTGTTGCGCAAGGCTTGTGGTTTTTATACGAAATTGCTTTGGGCAATCGCAAGAACGGTCGCACATTGTTTAAACTTTTCCTTTTCGTGAGTCTTGGCTACATCCCATGGGTCTGGCCACTTTACATGCAAATTACCAAGGTAAGTAGCGGCTTTTGGCTTGGTAAACCTGATTATGAAGATTTGAAAATTCTAATATATGACTACTTAGCGGAAGGAATAAAGAGCCTTGATTATCAAATTCCATTTCTGAATCTGCCAATTTATAAATTAGCTTTGTACTCTGTTTTTGGCATTTTGCTAACTCGCAAATGGTGGAAGGGAATCAAAAAAAGCTTGTTTCTTTTTTTATGGTTTTTCGTGCCAATTACCACTACATGGGTTGTGTCACAACATTTCACTGCAATCTTTTACAATCGCTATCTTTTATTCACAATACCAAGCGCTATGCTTATACTGGCTTCGCTAAGATCAAAATTGTCTATAATCCCGATTTCATTAACAATAATTATCTTTGCCATCATTGATTTTCATTACTTTGTAAATCCAACAAAACTGCCTTTCCGTGAATATTCAGCTTACGTCAAAAGTGTTTTAAGCGAGGATGAGAATATCTTTTTAATTAATTGGAATTCAAGTGCACATCATTTATGGGAATCAAAATATTACAAAATTCCAGCTCCTTTATACCTGCCAAACGGAAACGATTTGCCTTACTACGTCGGCACTGCCTTAATAGCAGAAGAAGATATCATAAGAAAGCTCCCCAACACTTCAAAAATCGGTGTGATAACATCCGGAAATCCAGATGAGGTTGTCCTTAACGGTTACAAAAAAACTGAAATGAAGAATTTTGAAGGTCTGAAATTCTTGCTGTTTGAGAAAGTGTAAAAATTATTTACTCTATAAATAAGCAGACTATACTTAATATTAAAATACCATAACAGAATGTTCGTAACCAACCTAAAAAGGCAATTTATCATCCCAAGATGGCTCTTCTTACTTTTAATTGCGGTTCTTTTGATTAGAATACCAACTTTTTTTGAACCATACTCTTATGGAGACGAGATGATATACCTCACAATAGGTGAAGGAATTAGGCAAGGATTAACTCTTTACAAAGATCTTCACGATAACAAACCTCCACTCATTTACTTCACCGCCGCAATTGTGCAAAGTTTATTTTGGTTTAAAGCAATTCTTGCCTTGTGGAATTTAGTGACAATTTTTTTGTTCTGGAAATTAACTGAAAAATTTTTTAATGAAACAAGAAACGCAAGATTGGTGGCAACTTTAATTTTTGCAATTTTGACAAATATCCCTCTTCTGGAAGGAAATATTGCAAACGCCGAAATTTTTATGATTGGATTCACAATTACCTCTTTTTTATTTCTGTTTAAAAAAAATGTGACTTCCAACGATTTTTTTATAAGCGGTATTTTTTTATCCATTGCAGGACTTTACAAAATTCCCGCCTTACTTGATTCTTTGGTAATTTTAATGTTTTTTGCTTGCAAAGCAAAAACAGATCAAATCAAACTCATAAATCCAATAAAAAACCTAACCCACTTCGTCGCTGGACTTTCTGTCCCGATAATCTTTATTCTTGTCTGGTATACATCCAAGAGCGTTTTAAATGAATATGTTTCAGCAACAATAATCCAAAATTTCGATTATTTGTCATCTTGGAGACCGGATGATGTTCAAAAATCATTTTTCATTAGAAACTATCCCCTTCTTGTGCGCTTTTTAATTTTAGCAATGGTGTTTGCAATCATCCTTGTAAAAAGAAGAGAGATTGATAAAAAATTCGCATTTGCTACTGCGTGGTTGCTTACATCCACTTTCGCGGTAACCTTATCCGAAAGACCATACCCTCACTATCTAATTCAAGCTGTACCCGGAATTTCTATAATGTTGTCCTATTTCTTAACCAATAAATCAAAATTCCAAGTATATGCTTTATTCCCCTTGTTTATAGTGATTGCTGTTCCTTTTTATTACAAATTCTGGTACTATGAGCCAATTTCATATTATAAATCGTTTATATCATTCGCGTTAGGCAACTATACAAAAGAGGAATACTTTCAAACTTTCGGAGAAAATATCAATAGAAACTACAAAATAGCAAAATACATAAACAATAATTCCCATCGCTATAACAACATCTTTGTATGGGACGACTCCCCATCTTTATACGCCCTTACCAGAAGACTTCCTACAATCAAATATGTGGCAGGATACCACATTAATGAATTTGCAAACAAAAAGGATATTATTGATCAAATGCAAAAAAAACCGCCAGAGCATGTGGTAGTCATTCCTAATTCGGAACAATTTAATGAACTGGAAATTTTTTTACAGGAAAGATATGCTTTTGCTTTACAAATTGATGAGGCTAAAATCTGGAAAAGGCTTTATTGATGCCTAATTAATTTCTTATAATTTTAAGCCTGATTCTTATCTTAAATAAACAAAGTATAATGCTTCCATGCATACTAAAAAAAACTTGATCTCGGAAACCAAATCCTTGCCTTTAATCAAACTTGTTTTTCTGGCTTTAATTCTAAATATTGCAACAATAATTCTAATTGTCCTCGTAAAAGAAAACATGCCACCTGAGATTCCTCTTTTTTACGGCAAAACAGAAGGTTCAGAACAACTTGCTCCGTTAAACTACATTTATATTCCTCCTGTTATGTCTATTTTAATACTATTTATTAATGTCGGATGTTCTATCTTTGTAAAAGATAAATTTATAAAAAATTCACTTTCTGTGGTGTCTTTTATTTGTAGTTTATTCACAACTATTGCGGTAATCAAAATAATAAACCTTGTCGGATCAATATTGTGAAAAATGTTTGAGAATATACCGAATTTAAACAACGTGGCGCTTGCGGCAATTACCGCTTTAACAATTAGTTTGCTTTCAACTCCATTTGTAATATTTTTATCTGAAAAATTTGGTCTGATAGACGACCCTGCCAAAAATAAACATCCAAAAGTAATCCATACTTATCCAGTTCCTCGCGCTGGAGGACTGGCAATATACTTAGGGGTTCTTTTTTCATCTTTGCTTTTTTTGCCACTGGACAAACATTTACTTGCAATATTGCTTGGGGCAACAATTATCACAATACTAGGACTATTGGATGACAAATATAATATAAATCCGTACATTAGAATGGTAGTTTTACTTGTAATAAGCGTTATCCCTGTTGTTTCAGGAATAGGAATTTCTTATTTAACAAATCCCTTAGGTGGAACAATAGATCTTTCCAAATATCAAATCAGTTTTAATCTATTTGGAAATAGTCATAACATTTGGATAATTGAGGATGTTTTCGCAATTTGCTGGATATTTTTTTTAATGAATATAATTAACATGGGCGCAAAAGGCGTAGATGGGCAACTCCCCGGTGTTTCCACAATTGCAGCAATGTTCATCGCAGTTTTGTCATTTAGATATTCCGCTGATATAACACAATGGCCAGTAATAGTACTCGCTTCTATCACTGCTGGCGCTTTCTTAGGTTTTTTACCTTGGAACTTTTATCCACAGAAAATTATGCCAGGCTATTCTGGATCAACACTTGCAGGATACTTGCTTTCAGTACTTTCAATTTTGTCAACAACAAAAGTTGGAACTCTTTTTGTTCTGCTTAGCATACCGATCATTGATACCTTGTACACTATAACAAGAAGAGTAATTTCAGGCAAATCTCCTGTATGGGGAGACAAAGGACACCTGCACCACAGACTGCTCGAATCCGGACTTTCCAAAAGAATGGTAGCAATTTTTTACTGGTTAGGAGCTTTTGTGCTTGGACTTTTCGCAATTTCGTTGAATGCTCAATTTAAGTTATATACAATATTAATAGTTGCAGTATTTGTGGGATTTTTATTGCTTACACTTAAAGAATCAAAATGAGCATAAAAATAATTTTTTATCTCATAAAAGCCTTTCGTCCGGTGCATTGGGTCAAAAATTTGTCTATTTTTGCGGCGCTTTTGTTTTCTCCTCATTTATTTTCAACTAATAGCTTTGAACTTTTAGTTCTTGCCTTCTTATCTTTTTGCCTGGCAACTTCAGCAACTTACATATTCAACGATGTCGTCGACGCTCCTTATGACCGCGCTCATCCAATCAAGAAGCATAGACCTATAGCGTCAGGTAAAATCCCAATACCTCTTGCTGTTGCGACCACTTTAATATTGATAGGAACATCAACTTTCATCTCTTCATTTCTAAATCCTATTTTTTCAATTCTTTTATATCTTTATCTTTTATTGCAGTTTTTATACACAATGTGGCTAAAAAATATCTCGGTTATTGACATTTTGACAATCGCGTCAGGTTTCTTATTAAGAGTTTACGCGGGAGCTTTTGTAATTGACGCTCACTTGTCTGTTTGGTTCATGTTGTGCGTTATTTCAGTAGCCCTTTTTTTAGCGTCAGGAAAAAGAAGAGCAGAAATTGGAATTATTCAAAAAGCAAACGTCACGCGCAAAAGTCTATCAAATTACTCAAAACCTTTGCTCAATTCATATGTGACTATGTTTGGGAACGCCGCGTGGATGAGTTGGGCTCTTTACACATTCTATGAATCCCCTCAAGTAACAAACGACATTTGGATACTGTTGTCAGAGATATCAAGAACAACAACAATAAGCAAACTTTTAATGATAACAATTCCTGTTGCTATCTTTGGGATCATGAGATATCAAAGCTTAATATTTCAAAACAAGACCGAAGCTCCTGAAAAACTCTTGCTTACTGATAAGAGTCTTGTTTTTTCAAGTATTCTATGGGTAAGTCTTGTTACATTAATTTTGTATGGAGGAATCGCAGAACATTAAAAGTGTTAATCTAAAATTTCATTGTTTAATATCTTCTTTCAACTTCGCAAATTCATTAGAAACATAACCATAAGTGTTATCATCAAGTATTATTTTATACCAACCCGTCTTTTCATCTATTTCCATAAGTTCGTACTCTTCTTTAGGTAATACTCTGCCAATTTCTTCGCTTAAACTTGACGCGTTTTTTCTAACTCTTAAAAAACCTACATCTGTTTCAAGTATGACCACATACTTTTTGTTGTAATTTTGTTGTGTTTTCTTGTTCTCTATTTGTTCTTTGTCGTCTTCTAAAACTAACAAAGCTAGTTTAACCCACGCTGTTAATTTGTACCCTTCAACAACTCTTACTGATAGAGTTTTGCTCTCATAGCCTGTTTTTTCTATGGTAAGCAAATATTCACCGGGTAATAAACTACCTTTGTACGGAGTGACACCAATTTTGGATCCGTTAATAAAAACATCCGCATCCAATGGCTCAGAAATAACAGTAATTCCGGTTTCCCTATTTATTCCTTTTTCAAAAGATATTATTTTCGCTGATTCTTGGTCTTTTGTTTGAGCAAAACTATAAGCAACCACAGTTTTTACACCACTTATCAAGTCCACTCTTGTTTCATAAGGCAAAAATGTATTAGTGGAAAATTCCGGTATAAGTTTTATATCTACTTCTTTCGGCTGGTAAGTGCCTTCATAAGGCGTTTTACCTACCTCAACACCATCGATTAACACAATAGCAGGTGGTTCTGAAATTACACTAATCCCAGCAATTTGAGGCTTTACAAAAATTATTAAAACCAAAATAAGAACTGCAATTACAGTTAAGCTAACAAGAATAACAAATGCTAAAGAAAACTTTGACACGTGTTTTGCTATTTATTTAATTACCACCTAAAAGAACAATGTTTAGTCTATCAAACAGCAACAACTACCTCAACAATTTCAAACTTAACCTAAAACTTTAATTCACTTTTTTAATAATTATCTAATAAAAATTTCATTACAAATAATCCTGAAGCTTCTTTCTCCTTGATGGATGTTTTAATTTGCGTAAAGCCTTCGCTTCTATTTGTCTGATGCGCTCGCGAGTTACACCAAAAACTTTTCCCACTTCTTCCAAAGTCATCTGTTTTGAACCTTCAAGCCCAAACCTTAGTTTTAAAACTTTAGCCTCGCGATCTGTAAGAGTTGATAAAACTTCGTCCAAGTGGTCCTTCAAAAGTTGCTTGGAAGCTTGATCGACAGGCGAAAGTTGAGATTCATCTGGTATGAAATCACCTAAAAAACTTTCGTTGTCTTCTCCTACAGGCTGTTCAAGAGATGTTGTTTCTTGGGCAATTTTAAAAATCTCACGAACTCGTTCTGGTTCTATTTCTGCTTGTTCGGCAATTTCCTCAGCAGTAGGCTCGCGACCAAGATCTTGCATCAACTTACGACTAATACGATAAAGCTTGTTTATTGTTTCAACCATATGGACAGGAATGCGGATAGTTCTTGCTTGATCAGCAATAGCGCGAGTTATAGCCTGTCTTATCCACCAAGTCGCATATGTAGAAAACTTAAACCCCTTTCTCCAATTATACTTTTCAACAGCGCGAATAAGCCCTTGATTGCCCTCTTGTATTAAATCCAAAAGCGATAGTCCTCTGCCAATATATTTTTTGGCTATAGATACAACAAGACGAAGATTCGCTTCTATTAATTTGTCTTTTGCTCTCGCTTCTTTTTTCTCAAATTTTTTGGCAAGTTCGACTTCTTCTTCAGCATCTAAAAGAGGAACTTTGCCAATTTCGCGGAGATACTGCCTAACAGGATCCGTGGACTCAACACCTGATAATTTAGAAAGTATTTCTATTTCGCGCTCTAGTTTTTCTTTTGCCTTTTCATCGGTATCTAGTTGATCCACAGAAACCGATTCAAAAACATCTATTCCTTCACCTAAAAGTTTGTCATAAAAATCATCAAGCTCTGATATCCTATTTTCAGCATCAGGAAACACCTCTAAAATTTCATCCTGTGTCAAAAATCCTTGATCTCTTCCTTTCTTAATAAGAAGCGTTACATTTTTTCGCATGACAAAAAGACGCAAAATGAAGCGCCTACGGACAATTATACATTTTCACCTGTCAAGTGCAAGGCTAGCAATCTTATGGACTATTTGGTTAAATTTCTTCTGAAGATTTATAAGCTCATCCTCATTTTTATCATTGCCATCAACTTCTATTTTTCTAATTTTACTTAATATCATTTCTTTCTCTAAATTTAAATTGTGTCTTTTTATTCTTATCGTCAATTCACGTATTTCTTTTTGTATATCTTCTTGGTCTTCAGGTATATCTAAAAGTGCCAGATTTTTGGCTTTCTCAGATAGTTCTGGCGGCAAGATCTCAACCAATTTAGCATAAGAAATATTTAAATCATTGTAGTTCTTATAATGATCAATTATCTTTTTTAATACTACGTTAGTAAAAACACCATCTTCGTAAAGATTAATAAGTTGTTTTAAGTCATAAGAAATAGTCAAAGAAAAAAGCCTTTCTTGCCATAATTCAACAACATCTTTTTGTTTCTGATTATCATTAGCGCTTTCTGCGATTGTGGTTTTAACATCAAATTGCGCAACATCTAAAATTTTCCTCCGAGAGCGAATATAGTTTTGAACTTGAGCTTCAACCACTTCTTGTGAAACACCAAGTTTACCTGCAACAAAATTGATATAAAAAGATCTAATAATTAAATCGTCTATCTCGCAAAGAACAGCTACAACTTCGCGACTAATACGGGATTTGGAAAAATTGCCATCTTTGGCATGTTTTTTAAAAATGGAACTGATAATAAAATCCCAGACAGGAACAGCGTTGTCTATCCCTTTAAACAAAGATTGTTTGTCACACCTCGCCGCTTCATCAGGGTCTTTATATTTGCCAAACTCTGCAACCGAAACCTCAAAACCATACTCATTAAGCACTTTTATTCCCCTTTTTGCCGCAGAATCCCCAGCAAAATCGGAGTCAAAAGCCAAAATTATTTTGGAACAAAGGCGCGAAAGCATGTGCGCTTGATCTGATGTAAGAGCAGATCCTTTTATGGCAACCACATTTTTTACACCTACCTGATAACACGAGATCATATCCAATTCTCCTTCGACAACAACAGCGCTTTTTTGCATTTTTATATGCCGTTTTGCAAGATGTATTCCATACAAAAGTTCGGACTTGCGATAAACCGCTGTTTCTGGAGTATTGATATATTTTGCAAGTTCTTTGTTTGAATCTCTGGGTGTAATTCTACCGGCAAATCCGCAAATATTTCCACGCGAATCGGCAAGCGGGAAAACTACTCTGCCACGAAACCTGTCTATGGCAAAACCGTCTTTGATATAAACAATCCCTGCTTTTTCCAAATCAGAAGGGCTTATCTTTTTTTTGGAAAAGAAAAAATTATGAAACAAGCTTGGTTGTTGCGGCGAATATCCCAAATTAAACTCAGATATTGTCGCTGGTTTTAATCTTCTTTCTTTGATCAAATAATCCAAAGCGTACTTGCCAAACGGATGTTTGGTAAGAATATAATGATAAAATTTGGCAACTAAAGCGTTTAGTTCAAGAAGATAAGCCTTGTCGCTTTTTTGGTTTGTAAATGAACCTCTCAATGCCACACCTGATCTCTTTGCAAGACTAACCAAGGCTTCATAAAATTCCATACCCTCGTATTTTTGTAAAAACGAAAATACATCCCCACTTTCGCCACAACCAAAACATTTAAAAATTTGAAGCTCAGGAGAAACCATAAAAGACGGTGTTTTTTCATTATGAAAAGGGCACAAACCCTTATAATTCCTACCGGCCTTTTTTAAATTTACATGCTCTCCAATTACAGAAACGATATCTGTTTTTTGCTTGACAATTGACACATCGTCCATGTTTAACTTAAATAGGTATACTTTTATTATACTTTTTTCAATAAAAACAAGTCAGATTTTTACAAATTTCAGATAATACTAATTATCGACAACTGCAATCGCAAAACATGGAACACACAATTACAATTACCAGCTTATTTATCGCCTTTTTTCTTCTTGTCATTTCTTTCTCTTATCAACTAACAAGCAGGCTTTCATTTATGCCCTATACAGTTTTGCTTCTTGTCATTGGACTTATTGCTCAATACATATCCAAAACATTTGGTTTTGACATACATTTAAACGTATCTCACGAATTTATTTACTACTTCCTCTTGCCACTTCTACTGTTTGAATCAGCATTTCATATTAATCTACACCAATTCAAATTACAGTTTAAAACTATCTCTTTCTTGGCAACATTCGGTTTAAGTGTTTCGATATTTATAGTAAGCGTAATTTTAGCAACTTTCCTTGGATTAAAATGGGAAGACGCTCTTCTTTTCGGAGCAATAATTTCAGCAACAGATCCGATCGCGGTGATTTCAATGTTTAAATCACTTGGAGCACCTCGAAGACTTGCTTTGATTGCAGATGGCGAAAGCATGCTAAATGATGCCACTGCAGTAATTGCATTTAGATTAATTTCCGCACTTGTAATCTCAGAAAATACATCTTTGACAACCAATCAAACACTTATTAGCATCGGAACATTTTTATATGTGTTTTTTGGAAGCATAATATTTGGAGTGGCGCTGGGATACATTTTTACAAAAATAATGCAATACCTAAAAAACGAACGCGTGCTTGTAACATCCATCACTGTCGCTTCAGCTTTAGGTTCTTTTGTCATAGCAGAATTTTTCTTCAAGCTTTCAGGGGTTATTTCTCTGGTTATTTTTGCAATTATTCTTGGCAACTTTGGCAAAACCAAAATCTCAGCGAATGTCAAAAAATTTGAAGAAGAACTCTGGGAATTTTTTGCCTTTGTTGCCGTATCTATAGTTTTCTTCTTTGCAACTTTCACTATAGATCTTTCCATTTTTGCAGGCAATGCTTACGGTATTTTCATTGCAATCATAGCAACACTTTTTGCTCGCGCGGTGTCTGTTTATATTAGTTGTTTTATCACAAACCGTTTCAAGTTTTTTTCTGACGAACCTAATATACCAATATCGTGGCAACATATTCTGAATTGGGGCGGACTTCGCGGAGTAATACCTCTTGTCCTTGTATACTCACTGCCAAAAAACTACCCAATGTACGATACAATGCTTACTTTTACTCTGGGTGTTTTTCTATTCACTTTATTCGTCAATGGATTAACAATAAGATCGCTTCTTCTAAGTTTAGGGTTGCATTTACCTAAAAAAGAAGAAGAAATATTGCTTGAGGAAAAAAGGATTTATGATCTAGAAGAAGCAAAATCAGTTATTAGAAACATTTATAAAGACGAGGTTGAGAAATCTATCCTGGACGAGATAGAATGCAAGCTATCTGATGAACAAAAAGAGCACAAAAAACATTTGTTCAAATTATCAAAAGGCAAAACAATTGCAAGATGCTTGCAAATACAATCTCTAGAAATAGAAAGAAACTGTCTTGATAAATTGTTTGAGGAAGGTTACATAAGCGAAAATGTTTACTACGATTTTGATGTCGAACTTGACATGCAAGAAGACGCATTGGAATATCCCGAAGTGTCACAAGGAAGAGCTTATCAAATGGGCGGATTAATACCATCAGCCACATCATTTAAAAACCAAATTGAAAAATTAAAGACTTTGATGTCGAAACTGCCATTTGCCAAAAATGTGTTTAAAAGATCTGAAGAAGAAATCATAAAAGAACGCATATCGCTTCTTAAAGCAAGAATAATAACCAGCAAGGAGGTGATTAATTATTTCAAAAAACTTCTAGATTTGCTTAAAGACAACAATATTGTCAAAAAAGAAATCAGAAAAATAATATCCACTCAATCAAAACTCATACTAAAAAATGAAAATTATCTGGAGGAAATCATTAGAGAAAATCCAAAAGTTTATTCTAGTTATCAAAAAAAAGTCGCCTACGCATTAATAACAAACAAAAAAGAAACATAAACAGTTTACAAATTCTAAGAAATAGTTTAATCTAGTGATTAATTAAACTGTAATAATAATTTAAGCATTATCGATTATGGAAAAATCAAAAGGTTTTGCTTTGCCAGTGGTTTTTGTTGTTATGCTCATTGGTGCCACAGCCGGATCCATATTTTTACTAAACCAAAACAAGAGCGCGGACAACCAACAAGCAATCGTTACAAACGAGACATCTCAAACATCAGAAAATACCAAACCGCCCGCAACAACAAATCTTGAAACAACAAGCCAAAATCTGGAAACAAATGCTAAAAAAGAAGAAAAACCTCAAGAGGCGCCCCAAAAAAAGCCCACAAAAAATGAAAACATAACTCAACAAAAACAAGAACCCAAAAACATCGTTTATTCTGACACTCCTAAAACAGGATCTTTCATATATATAGATAATGAACTTCAGGTCACGGCTTCCAAAATCGAAGGTGGAATTAGACTTAATTGGTCTCGTTGCAACAGCGATCAATTTGTTTCTTACAAAGTGGCTCGCTCAAATTCGGCAACTGACGTTTTTTATCCGCGAGATGGAGCAATTGCTTCTATTGCCAATCAGGACACACTTAGTTATATTGACAAAAATGTCGAAGCTGGCAAAACTTACTATTACAGAATATGTTCTCTTGAGAAAAATGGAGAATCTTGGTGTGGAAATGTTGTTTCAGTGGGATACTAAAATTAAAAATTGAAACTAAATAAACTAGTAAGCTCTAGATAAAAGTCTTCAAAAAATATTTATTTAAATCTGCTTTTATTTTACAAAAACGATGTTTGCTTACAAAAAAAATCCTTAATTCGTTTTTCTGCAATTTCACAGTACCTTTTATCAACATCATAGGCAACATATTTTCTGCTCGTTTTTATAGCCGCTATGCAAGTAGTCCCACTGCCAGCAAATGGATCTAAAACAATTTCATTTTCAAAAGTATAAAGCTGTATCAGACGATAAGGTAATTCAACCGGAAACGGTGCTGGATGACCTACTTTTGAAGCTTTCTCTGCCGAAAAACTCCATACACTTTTTGTAAATTCCAAAAATTCTTCTTTTGAGATAGTGCTTTTTTTCTTATAAGGATTTAATCTGGTAAATGTGCCTTTACAAAACACAAGAATGTATTCATGAACATCGCGTAAAACTGGATTGCTAGCTTTTAAGTATGTCCCCCAAGCTGTTGAAGAAATGGCGCTATTGCCTTTGTTCCAAATAATTTCTCCCCTCATTAAAAAACCAATTTTGTGCATATCTTCAATTATGTAGCTATGCAGTGGCAAGTAAGGCTTCCTGCCAAGATTGGCGATATTTATGCAAGCTCTGCCACCGGGGACTAAAACCCTATATGTTTCTTTAAAAACCCGTTTTAATAGTTCTCTGTATTCATCAAGAGACAGATTTTCATCATATTCTTTTTTAAAAAATTGATTGTGTTTTCTCTTAATCCTTCATAAAAGTCAAATCTATAAAATCCTCTAATAGGACATTAATTTATCCAAAAGCATTAGATTGTCTTTGCACAATAACATCAAAATTTATATTTCCTCGTCTGATCCTTGTAAACCTTGCAGTTCACGTACAATACCCAGAAAATCATCAACATGACTTTTGCCACAAGATATAAAAACTGCGCTTTTGGGATTATCTACATATTGTTTTACTTTTTCCTTAAACCTTCGATCTCTTTCCTTGTTTAGCTCTCTTGCTACTTGCGCCGCATCCCTCAACTCTTCAGATAATTTACTAATCTCTTCATCCGTATTTAACGGATTTGCCACTTGTAAAAAATCCTTGCGAGCTTTATCGTTTTCATTTATATCTGAAAGCGAAAAACCAATCATACTTTTTAAAAAAGCGTCTCCATCCTGATTGCTTTTCAAAGCGTTAACTACATCTTCATCTTTAAGTATCTCCACAATACTGTCCTTATCCATTCCAAACAGCCCCATCATAGACAGAAAATTATCAATATTTGGTTGATTTCCTTGATTGTAAAGATGTATTGAAGCTTGCGAAAGCATCCAAAGGAAGGCGTTTTTCGCGCCAAACGAGTTTTTTACAAAGACTAACTGTTCCTCAAAGCTCATATCCCAACTATCAATAACCTTTACTCCCAATTCTTTTGCTTGACAAGCAAGCGCCTGTTGATCACCACCCAATATAGCCATCTCTACAGAATCTTTTGCCATGCCCGCTTTCACAGCGCTACCTTCACCCAAAAACACTAAATTTTCCTTTCCTTTTTGCTCTACGAACCGCCTTAGTGCTACCAACGCGTCATCTATTTCATGCAAAGATGTCGTATGCCTAACACCTGAAATAACCACATTGCAACCATTTGGCAATGTCAATTCTTCTATCCTGCTTTTCCTATCAGTAGATTCAAAAACTTCTGGTATTTCCACTTGATCCATATGATTTTATTTTGCGTCAACAAGCCGTAAAATTCAAAAAACAATCTTTCTTATATTTATTAAACACAAAACCAACCAAAACAAAATTATTGCTAAAGTTTTATTTTACTTGTTACAAGTTTACCAGCTATCAACTTTATTTTTACTTTTATTAATGTTATAGTCTCCCTGCAATGAGAATTGACAACGATGTAAAGCTTGATTATTGCGATGTTTTGCTCCGCCCCAAAAGAAGCACGCTAATAAGCCGAAAAGATGTTTTATTAGAAAGAACATTCAGATTTTATCACTCTAAAAAAACATGGACAGGTATTCCAATAATGACTGCCAATATGGCAACATGTGGAACTTTTGAAATGGCTAAAATTCTGTCTGAACACAAGATGATTACAACTTTTCATAAATACTACGAAATTGAGGAATATAAAAAATTCTTTTTAGAATTTGACAATCCAGATTATATTGTCTACACCACAGGAATTCGCGATGAAGACTTTGCAAAAATTGCTAAAATGAAAAAGGCTAAACTAATGAATAAGTTTAGTTTTATTTGCGTTGACGTCCCTAATGGATACCTTGAAAGATTTGTCCAAAGCATAATAAGAATACGCAACGAATTTCCTGATCATATAATTATTGCTGGAAACGTGGTCACAAATGAAATGACTGAAGAAATAATTTTATCAGGTGCGGATATCGTAAAAGTTGGAATTGGCTCGGGAGCCGCTTGTACCACAAGGAAAATGACCGGAGTTGGATATCCGCAATTATCCGCGGTAATCGAATGCGCTGACGCGGCTCATGGGATATCAAACACGCAAGGTTATGGTTTAATAATTGCCGACGGTGGGCAACAGTATCCCTCCTGTGTCGCCAAAGCTTTCTGCGCGGGAGCAGATTTTAACATGATGGGATCAATGTTTTCTGGTTTTGAAGAAAGCGGCGGAGAAACAGTCATTAAAGACGGCAAAAAATACAAGGAATATTTTGGTTCATCTTCAAACCACGCGCTAAAAAAATTCTACGGCAAAAAAGATTCTCACCGCGCTTCAGAAGGTCGTTACACTTTAATTCCTCACAAAGGTTCAATAAATGATTTTCTGCAAGACCTGTTTGGTTCTTTAAGAAGTACTGGCACATACATAGGAGCGCGATCTCTAAAAGAGTTTTCCAAAAGAGCTACCTTTGTGCGCGTTAATCGACAATTGTCCACATATCTTGAAAAATATGACATTGAAAATCAGTAAATTTTAATGCGCGATCGCAACTCCCCAAACTGATTTTGCTCCATTCATCTTAAGAACTTTACCAATTTCCCTTAGTGTAGCTCCTGTTGTAACAACATCATCGATTAAAATTATGTTCCTTTCATAAATTCCCTTTTGATCTAAAACTTTATAAATGTTTTTTGTGTTTTTTAACCTTTCAGTACGACTAAGCCGTACCTGTGCCCTGTGATCTTTTATTTTTACTATCAAACCAATTTTGTGTTCATATTTAATTAACTTTGCTAGTTCTTTGGCTAAAATCTCGCTTTGATTAAATCCTCTCCAATTCTCGCGTTTTTTGTAAAGAGGAACGGGAACAATTAAAGAGTTATCTGGAAACAAAAATGATATCTCAAGCAAACGAATTGCAACCATTTTTGCAAGTTCAAAAGCAATATCATAAGCAAATTTATATTTCAAAGAAATTAAGGCTTTCTTTATAGCGCCTTCGTAAACATAAGCGCTCGTAAACCCATCCAAAGAAAATTTTTTTTGACATTTAAAATGCGTTTTGCCATCAACCGAAGGTTTAAAACATTCAATACATATTTGTTTTTGAACAAGTAAACTTTGCGCGCAGATTTTACAAAAATAATTCCCTAAAGCGTCACAACCAAAACATCTTTTCGGAAAAAGAAAGTCAATTATATTCATTTCTAAAGTGTACAATACAACTTAATATGGAAATAATAAATAAAAAAGCGGCATTGAATTTTTTCCTTAAAGAACGCATAGAGGCAGGAATTGTTCTGTCCGGATCTGAAGCTCAAGCTGTAAGAAATGGCAGAATAGATCTGAGCAATTCCTATGTCAAAATAATCAAGGGAGAAGCTTATCTTATAAACGCGAGCATTCCAATTACAAATGCGATAAATTACATATCAACAAGATCTAGAAAACTTTTACTGCACAAATCCCAAATTTTTTCTTTGCATACCAAAACAACAACTCAACATCTAGCATTAATACCAACAAAAGTATATAATAAGGGGCATCTGATCAAACTTCAAATTGCTCTGGCAAAGGGTAAGAAAAAGTTTGAGAAGAAAAAAGCACTAAAGCTTCGCGATCAAGATCGCGAGGCTCAAGAA
>JANWVB010000069.1 GCA_025057695.1 Patescibacteria group bacterium | reverse complement strand
AGCAAAAGCTAAAGAGGTATAGTCTTTATTTTTGGATGAGAATTTCTTTTTTTAAGGCGGACTTCTTACTTCCGCTCTTAGGTATTTTTGTAGATTTGTCATTTCTCCTTTCTCCTCTACTACTAATACGAGTGATACTTTTAAAAGTTTCAATTTAGTTTGAGAGATATTTCTGAGTTTGGCGAAGACGAGTGGGTATTTGTGTAAGCTTTGTTTTGTGCGTTAGAAATAACGCCAATGCAACACTACCTATTCCCAGTCCAAGAGTGCCTTTGTATGTTTCTTCAAACACATTAATTGCAAATTGTTTAGCTGTTGCCAAATTTTGATTTTCTTCACTTGTTATGTTCTGACTTGCTTGCAGGAAATTTTTGTGTTTGAATCTGGCAATTGTGCTATGTGTTGAATAAGCGGTGACACAAAGCAAAACTATGAGAGTTGGCATTGTGGCGGCACACAAAAGATATAGCTTTTGTCTTTCGCACTTAGCCACACTATGCATTATCTCTTTTGACAAATCTTTGCTAATGGTATTTTTTATTTTCATAAAAGTTTCATTTTAAGATAGTGTTTGCCCCTGTGGATTCTGGTTCTAATCGTGTTTATTGGCAAATTCATGGCAGTTGCAATTTTAGCATAAGACATATTTTCTATATAAAATTCTCTAAGGGGTTTTTCATACATTTCTGGCAGTTTTGACAGAGCTCTGATTAATCTTTTAATTTCTTCTATACGAATAAGTTTCTCAAGCATTGATTCTTCAGATGTGGGAACATTGTCAGACAAAGCTACCAGCTTTTTTTCTTTTTTGATAATGTCATATGCTGTGTTTGTCATAATTTTATATATCCAAGGACGGAACGGCTTTTTCTCATCAAATTTGAATAAGTTTTTATATGCTTTAACAAATGTGTCCTGAACTGCATCTTTAGCAAATTCATCATCTTTTAGGATTATTTTTGCTTTTCTAAGAAGAGGTTGTTGGTATTTTTTTACTAAGGCTTCAAAAGATTTAAGATCTCCGTTTTTGCTTTTTGTCACAAGCAAAGGATCGTCAGCCACAGAAAATTTGTCCTTCATACCCTTAAATACGATTATCTTATTAAAAAGTTTCAACATATCTCATTCTTACTTTATAACATAAATAGAATAATTGACAATTATGGCCAAACTCGCCGTTGACAAACTCAAATGAAGCGGATTAGGATTAGTCAAGAATTTGGTTCTAGTTCAGAATGGTTCAAATTCAGACAGGGAGGTGAATTTGATGAAATTTTATAGCGTTCAAATTAGAGAGTCGGTAGAAGTTCCAGATGATCAAGTAGAAGTGGTTACCATGAAAAATGGCAAACTAGCGGCTAAAGCAAAAACCACTCATAATGGTCGCGAGCTTAAGCTTTTTAAAATTTTAAGCAAAGAAGATGCCGCTCGCCTAAAGAAATAATAGCTAGATTTTTTGATCTAAAAATTGCAAAAATTTTCTAATTTTTAGATTTTTAAATTTAAAACAAAGATTACCTTTAAGTGGTAGTCTTTGTTTAGTTTAACCATATCTAAGTTTATGATTCTTGCTATCTTGATTACTGGTTTCTTGGGCAGTGGCAAAACTACTTTTGTGAATTATTTGCTTGCCAAGTATCCAAATATAAAATTTTCTGTAATCTTAAACGAGTTTGGAGATATCAAATTAGAAAGCCAGTTTATCAAGTCTCATAAAAAAGATGTTGTAGAACTTGCCAATGGGTGCATGTGTTGTATAGCCAAAAGCGATGTCCCTAGAGTGATTAGTTTAATTTTGGAGAATTCTCCTCAGACGGAGTATTTGCTTATTGAAGCTTCAGGACTTTCAGATCCTGATCCAATACATGAATCCTTTAATGATCCGCGTGTTTTTGGCAAAGTTTTTCTTGCGAAAGTTGTTTGCATTGTTGACGCTTTGAATTTTTTGGAGATGAAAAATACTCACCCTACGATTATGGCTCAACTTTCTGATGCCGACTTGGCAGTTATATCAAAAGTCAAAGAAGCAGGAATTGAGAGATCTAATCAGATACAAAATTTAATTAAAAATCTCATGCCGCTTACTCGTGTAGTGTTGTTTGATGATTCATTTGATTCATCGGAGTTATTCGCCGTCAAAGCAAATTCTTTGTCAGATGATTATGAAAAAGACAAGAATGATCATCACCATGTGCATGAAAAGTTTAAGGAGTATTGGTTTGTTAGCAGTAATTCTTATTCTCGCAAGGATATTGAGGATGCATATAAAAATTTGCCTGAATCAGTCTTGCGTTCAAAAGGTATTGTAGTCTCAAGAGATGGTAAGAAAATTTTGATTCAATATGTAAAAGGCAAGCTTGAGTTATTGGAAGCAAGCTGGAGTGAAGATGAAGAAAAGAAGACTCAAATACTTTTTATTGGCAAGGATTTTGATGAAAAAGAGATGGAAAAACTTTTTTGATTTCTTTGGAAGCTTCAAAGTTTAAGCAAATCAACATTTTTTTGTTGTTGTGTTTTGGTCTTGAATTTTGCAACTGAGTTGCATGAAATGTTGTTTAGTTTATTGTATGAAAAGAAGTACTCCAGTTCGAAATAAGATTTTAAAACTGCTACGAGTGTGTAAATATCCACTTTCTGTTCCGGAGATTAATAAAAAAGTAAAAGCAAACAAAACTACTATTTATAGGCAAATAGAATCTATGATTAAGGAAGGTATTTTGTTTAAATTTAATTTTGGGGATGGTGTGGTTCGTTATGAATCTGCTTCTAATGGCCATCATCATCATTTGATTTGTAATAATTGTGGAGAGATAGAAGGTGTAGTTCTTGATGACGATTTGACGAGAGAAGAAAAACTGATCTTTGAGAAAAGAAACTTTTTGGTCACAAGTCATATGCTTGAATTTTTTGGTTTTTGTAAAAATTGTCAGAGTGACACTAAAAGTTAATTTGTAAAATGAGAATTGCTTTTGTAGGCAAAGGAGGAAGTGGCAAAAGTGCTTTATCTGCGCTTTTTGTAACTTATTTGTCAAACAAGTATCCAGAAAAAAATGTTTATGCGGTTGATGCAGATTTAAATATACATTTGCCAAGATATCTTGGTTTTAAGTTAAAGTCAGAAAATTTTACCTACTTATCTGATTCCAGAAGCATGCAGGATATAAGAAATTATTTAATAAATAAGAACACACGCATAAAACACGTTGATCATTTTAGAAAAACTACACCTCCTGCGATTGGTTCTAATATTGTTGATTTGACTGACAAGAATAACTACATATTTAAAAATTATGCCTTGAATCGAAAGAATATTTTCTTAAGTGTAGTGGGGACATATTCTAAAGGAAAAATTGGGCAGAGTTGTTATCATGATCATTTGTCTATATTTGAAAACATACTATCGCATTCTTTGGATAGAAATTCATACTTGGTTGCTGATATGGTAGCTGGAATTGATGCTTTTTCTGGTAGTTTGTATGCGCAATTTGATGTTTTGATTGTGGTGGTTGAACCAAGTAGAGCTTCTTTTGAAGTTTTTGATCAGTATTTAGATTTGGCTAAAGAAGCTGATATTCAAGATTTAATCAGAGTTGTTGGCAATAAAGCAAGAAGCGATGATGATGTGAAATATATTTTGAAATTAATTTCTAAAAAGTATTTGCTTGGAGTGTTTAGTTATTCAAAGCATGTAGAAAATGTAGATCGAGGCATTGAAAATTTAGATCTAAATAAATTAGAAAAAAACGATTTTGATGTTTTAGCTAATATAGATGCCTATATAAATAAGATTGTAGTTGATGAGAATTCAAGACTTAAAAGATTGTATGATGTGCATAGGAAATATGTTTCCCAAGATTATGTGTTGAAAAGATATGGAGACTTGATTTCGCAAATAGATAATAATTTTAAGTTTTAATATTTATGAAATCTCCCGAATTCGGTATTCGCAATAAAATGGTTTTTGGCGGGGCTGACGCCTTGAAGGATTACTTTAATCCTGAAAACCATCCACCGATTCCTTTAGTCGAGATTCCTGATGATTTGAATCCTTATTACGAAGATAGAGTTCGTGTTTTTGGCAAGATAATGTCAGCTACTCCTCTTGCGAATGTTAAATGCTTACCAGCTTATCATATGCTTGAACAAGCATTGAAAGCAGGTAAACTTGCGAATATTGAGAGAATATATGAAAGTTCATCTGGGAATACTGCCTTTTCGCTTGCTGTAATTGCGCGCGCTTTTGGGATTAGTGATATTAATATTTTTGTTTCTAGTTCAATTTCGCCTGACAAATTAGCTTTTCTAAAACTTCTAGGCATAACTGTGATTGTAAACCAA
>JANWVB010000068.1 GCA_025057695.1 Patescibacteria group bacterium | reverse complement strand
AATTGCAAAAGTTATTCTCTATCAAGCACAACTTTTGCAAAAAGATTTGGGCTTCCTGTCGCTCTCCCAAGCGCAAATATAGAATAAGACTTGCCCTCAGATATTGTTACACCGGGAACATTAAGAACAACAGTATTAGTCCCCGCCAATCTTACCTGTAAATTATAGGTTCCAGATGGCAAAGATTTGTACTTATTTCTCTCCCCAAAGCCAACATCAGAGAAAATTACCTTGCCATCGGCAGTGGCAATATCCACTCTGGGCGCATCAGGAGAAAAATGCACAAATCTGACACGAGCAAAATCGTCCTTTTTGGTAAGCTTATTTTTATCGCGCAATACAGTTGCCGATATGCTTGACAAGTTTCCCGTCGCGGCCACAGTATAGTACTTGCCACGTTGCACATGAATATCCTGATTTATGACCACAGGAACTTTTGTTCCGGCTGGAGTAACTTTTACATTGTAAGTTCCTTTATTAAGAGCCAAATATTCAGAATTAGCTCCAAAGGGAACATTGGAAAGCACTTTTTTGTCGTTTACATACACATCAACAGACGGAGCGTCTGGAGACGCATGCAAAACTCTGACATAACCAACCGTGTTTCCACTAGACGCGAAGGCGCTATTGGGGGCAAAAACAATTGCCAAAAACGCTAAAAAGAAAAACGTTATTGCTTTTTTCACTTTCTTCACCTCCTTTCTGAAACGAAATATTTATAGAACGATTGTTCTATAATTGCAAGTGGCAAATTTTGCATCAAACAAAATACAAAACTAATTAGGAAAATAAAGATAATTTACTGAAAGGATAAAATAATTTAGAAGAAATCTAATTTAACTTAAAAAGCGCAAAACTTTACTCTGTGGTTTCGCCATCAAAATGGGTTTCGTTTTGAAGAGCATCTTCTTTGGTTTGGCGAACAATACCATCTTGATGGTGAGGTGGCGAATAAATTGTGTAAAGCTTAAGATGTTTTGTCTTTGAGGTGTTTATAACATTGTGTTTTGCCCCCGCAGGCACAACTATGGCATCGCCATCTTTAATCTCGTACTCATTGCCATCTATAACACATTTTCCTTCGCCTTCGTCTATCCTGAAAAACTGATCATTTTCAGGATGAACCTCTTCGCCTATATCTTCTCCCGGTTTTAAACTCATTAAAACCAGCTGGCTATACCTACCCGTGTACAACACTTTCCTAAAGCAAGTGTTGCTTTTTGTCTCAGTTTCAATATCAGAATGAAAACCTTTCATGTTTACTTAAAGTTTTAAAAACTGTTCACAAAAGATTTTTACAAAAACATATCAACAAATCAAGAGAAAATAGATACAAATTCAGGAAGGACAATACTCAAAACAACAAAAGACAAAAATTTCCTAGATTAAAAAACAAGCACAAAATCTAATTTCTAGTTTCCAAACCTGCTACTTAAAACCTTAATGCCTACCCTTTCAATAATGTTTGGCATATCAGCAAGATAAATAATTTCCTTTGGTAAATCAAATTTTACAAGCTCTTCTTTTTGTCTTGCCAAAAAAGCTTTTGCGTAATCAAAAACAGATTCTTGTCTGCCATGAAGATTTTCTATCATAGACAACGCATTGGGCTGGTTGTCTTTTTTATCATCGTCATAATCAATAAAATCATCAACTAAATTGTTGATTTGCCATAACTTCGACAAAGGAGACTGCAAAATAGAAATATAATCAGGTATCATTCCCTCTAAGATGGCGCCATAGATATAAGAATCGGCAGATTTTATACGAAGATAGTTTACAATTTCCTCTTCTGTAAATGGCAAGTTGTTTGCAATCTTATACTGGTACAGCTTTGTCTGAGAAATAAGCATTGGGACTGATTGGCTAACTACTCTCTCCAAAACCGACTTTAAAAATGATGTAGGAACCTCTTTTTCTAATTTTAATTTTGCTTCATGGTTACGAAAAGTATTTTCATCAAAATTGCCACCTTCTATCGCAACATCTATACCATCTATCCAATTAAAAGCAGTTTTAATTTGACCCAAAGCCATTAAGGCAAGATCTTCATCTAAAACAGTATAGACTATCGCATAGTAAACTGAACTTAAACGATTAACAGGGAAAAACTCATCAACTTTCTGCCCATGCTTTTTGGCTAAAACAATAAGCAACTTAAACAAATCAAGCTTGTTTTCCTTTAAAAAGGTTCCAACATCGTTTTTAACAGCCAACATACAAATAAACTAAAAACAAAAAAACAATACCGAACAAGAAAGGAAAATTCTATAAGACATCTTTATTAGCTTCTCCCACTACGTCTAGAGCTTTCTTTTCTTTCGTCTTCGTCATAACGAGGGGCTGCTTGAAAACCGTATCTTTCACCATCTCGCACAGTCCTATACAACTCCCAATAAGCATCTTGCAAACCTTTATCTTTAGGATCATTAGAATTTAAAAACTCGTCTAAATTAAAATTAGCTTCTCTCATTGACTTGAGAACTCCATCGATATGACTACAACCAGTACGCTCGATATACTCTGTTGTAAAACTTTTTTCTTCACTATTTCCATCTCCTCTTCCCATATTAACTAAATACCATCTAAGATTAGGTGTAGTAATCAAAAAATTCTAAGTCAAGTGTCTTTTTCAAGTTATACATACACAAGA
Source organism: Patescibacteria group bacterium (assembly GCA_025057695.1). Lineage (GTDB taxonomy): Bacteria > Patescibacteriota > Microgenomatia > UBA8517 > UBA8517 > JANWVB01. The sequence goes on along the minus strand of JANWVB010000068.1, from coordinate 2,144 downwards.
AACCACACTACAAGTGAAAGCTCGTGTGAACCTTCTAACACTAGAGCTAAAAGATAAAAAATAAAACGCTTTCAAAAATTCATTCTTTTAAATCTTAATTAAGATAAGCAATAATGATGATTGGTAAGTCAATCTGTAAAACTAGAGGCTAGTTGTTTCTGTTTACAAGCAAGTTCGCTTTTTTCTTTCCGCCAGCACAAAACGCCACGGTTTTTTAGCCCACTCTCCTGCATAATCTACCCCAATCCTCGGAGTTTGTTTTACAAAAAATTTGCCAAAAATACTCCCTTGCTCAATCCATAAACGCTTACTTGTCGTAACATCTTCGCCATAAAAACTTTTATCCAGCAAAAGCCACTTACCAACCCTACCGGGACCAGTTAAATCTCCAACACCCCTTATCAAAACGGCTTGAGGATCTGCCTTACCGCCTGTAACTATATTAAGCATCCAATACATGCCATAAATCAGGTAGACATAGATTTTACCTCCCTCCTCATACATCACCTGATTACGTCTGGTTTTTCCAAACCTAGCATGACAAGCCATATCTTCCTCTCCTCTGTAGGCCTCAACCTCAACAATAAGACTTCTCTCAATTCTTCCATCGTCAAATCTTCTGCAAATCACTTTTCCCAATAAATCAGGTGCCACAAAAAGGACATCTCTTGTGAAAAAGGGCTTAGAAACTCTCATATAAAATCCTCACTAGGAAATTCCTTGTTGCCAAAAATCAAATTTTCTATCAATATCTCGAAAAGAAAAATCTATCTAAAATTTTAGACTATTACTGGTTCAGTCTGGAATGCAGTATTATTCACTATTCACTACATGAACATGTGGTGAAGGTAAAAATTATCTATCCTTTTTACCAAATATCCGGCTTAATAATGACCAACGACTCTTTTCTTTACCTGCCCTCCCCTGTGTGGGTATCAGATCAGTTTTTTCAACCGAAGTGTCGGGTATAAAACCTCTTTCTATAAAAATCCCCTTAACCTCATAAACATTTTCTGTACGGATATCCTTCACAGACTCAGACAAATTAACGACAAGGTTTATTCCTAAGGTATCCAATTCTTGGGCAAGACGCTCTAGGAATTGGATATGCCTTTGAAAATAGTTCCTTTCTATACTTGTATCAGTTGCAATATCCAAATAACTTCTTACTTTGCTTGCTATCTCTCTATAAAAATCTCCTGCCGCCACAGAAAACCGAACAGCGCCTTCTTGAGAAGAATAATTTTGAACTTGCAAACTCAAATCTAAAAAATAGGGAAAATCATTAGATCCACGACCAGGATGGCCAAGCTCGTAAATAAAATTATCTAACAAAACACCACTAAATTCTTCATAAAATTCTCGGCTAAAAACAGGGCTTCTCTGCTTTACCAGATCGAATAAGTCTCGAGTAAAATTACTAAGATACTCCTTAGACTTAGCCCAGTTCAAACTTATTTTGCGACACTTGTCAACTTCGCTTAGAAAAAGATGTTCTTCTCCCATATTGCAAAAACAAACTCTAACTCTTCACACTACAACTCTCTCTTTGTATTACAAAGAAAGGACCAGACAAGAGTTTATTATACAAAACACTAATGTATGGTAACACAAGTGTCAATTAGCTAACAAACAACCCTGTCAAGTGTTTATATAAATATTTTTTCATTGGCAAATCAAAGCTTTATCACAACAAGTAAATCTCCTAAATAAACAAGCCTTTAAATAAACATAAGTAGAAAAAATAACATTACATTAAAGGCATAAATAGGCAAAAGAGCCACTCTCAGTCTCCTCCAAGCCTCATTACGCTTGGCAGTCTTAAATTTACCCGGTATCCTTCCTCTTACTATCTTTTTATAACACTCGCTAACTATCCGCTCGCCTCCAAACACACAAAGAAGCAAAACAGTACCTTTTATATGAGGAAACAACCACAATAAAGAAAAGCCAACTAAAAACGAGAAGAACGGGCTTCTGAAAAACTTCCTAGGATAAAATCCCTCATAAGGCGCGTCCTTCAGCATACCTCCAAGTGCAGTAAAGAAACCTGCAAAAAGTATGGTGGCTATCTGAAGGAATTTTATATTTGCTTTGAGATTCACTCCTAAGTAAAGCCTTATATATTTCAGTGGATACACGCT
>JANWVB010000067.1 GCA_025057695.1 Patescibacteria group bacterium | reverse complement strand
AGGAGAAAAAAATTTAATATTTCCTTGGATAGCCAATTTGATATTTTTTATTATTTTAACTATAATTGCTTGTTTTATTATGGATATTAATAAAAATGAACAGAAAATAAAGAGCTTATTAAAAATAAATATTGATAAAAATTCACTAAGAAATAAAGTATTAATTGGATATAAATATACAATCAAAGATAAAATAATATTATTAATAATGATTTCATCTTTTATATCAGAATTCTCTTTAACTTCACTTTATACATTTAGGTTACCTATGATAAAACAAGATTTTAACATATCACAAATTACATTAGGGTACCTTTGGGTTATTATAGAATTTGCAAAAATAATTGGTAGTTTTTTTGTTATTTCATATTATAAAAATTTTAATAATACATTAAAAGGACTTGTTATATTACCTATAATATCAACATTAATATTAATAGCCGCAAAGTTTTATAGTGGAACAATTTTAATGTTAATTTTCTTTTTTATATTTGAATTTTTTCAAAACAAATATTTTATGCCAGAAGTAAGTAAGGTTTAACGAGGTGTACATTCCTAAAACCAATCCAATAATTAAAAGTTTAATGGCGTTAATACTATCTTCAAGAGCAAAGCTAACTGTAAAATTAAAATAGGATAATATGCACATCAGAATAAATGCGATAGCAAAAAATAAAACTCTATTTTTTACAAGGAATAATGTTTTATTTAAAATAAACAAAATAAGCGATGGTATCCCGACTGTCATCACTAAAAACAACAAATGACTAGCAAGAGATGTTATATCTTCGGTTAACAAGATAAGCGAATTAAGCAACAATGATAACCCAAAAAGAAATGGTAAGATTAGTGTTGTGGTTATAGTGAAATAAGCAATAAAAACAATTTTGGATTTATATTTTTGATTATTTCCATAAAATTATTTTAGCATCTAACACTCAAATTACATTTATAAAATACAAATTGTGACAGGAAATTAAAAAATCAAGGATGACTTTCTCTAGTTTTTTATATTTCTCTAAAATCTTTATATGATTTGGATTTTGTGTAGTACAAGATTCCATAATGATTTGGCGATAGCGTTTCCCCCATAGGCGCACCACCGGAGTCTCAAGAAATCCAGTGCCTAAAGTAGGCAATTTTGTTAAGACGTTCGGCGAAATGGGATATCTTTAGCCATAAATGCTTCTTAGATACATTAGTAAGCAATCCTTCAAAATAATTAAGTTTCCTCTTTATGAAAAGTAAATACTTCGTCATACGTTCCAACCATTCTTTCGAGATCATTTTTTCTGACATACCAACCAATCCCATCAACAAATCCAATAAATTGTCCCTTAGGGTAATACTTTTTGATTAGCCGAGCGATATTTATCTCGGTCTTTGCTTTGTCACCTTGTCCAGATGAGGTAGTGACAACACAGGAAGATTCAATGATAAGCAATGGGTTTTCTTGGTTTGAGACAATAAAATCCATTGTCCGTTTTTCTTCATCCAGTATTCCCACAAGTCTTTGGAGGTTGCTGAAAACAAAAGGTATTTTTAATTCTTTTTTTTAACCAAAATTGCCAGAAGCACGGCAAGCGAATAAGCAAAATCATTACGAAATTCGTGATATCTATATTAGTCGGGGTGGCGAGATTTGAACTCACGACCTCCCGCTCCCAAAGCGGGCGCTCTACCAGCTGAGCCACACCCCGAAGGATATTAAACGATTGTTATTTTAGCAAGTTTTAGAAGCAAGTGAAAATTTCAATTTATTACGCCACCTCTTTTATATATTTTTTGTTAATTTCCAGCGAAGCGTACCCAAGACCAATAAATATAAATCCAAGAATGACAAGCGAAACAGGCCACCCAATTGAATTGGCAAAATATTCGCTTGTTATATATGAGATATGAATGATAAGAAAAATTGTGCTAACTACAAGAATGCTTCGGCTTTGCATATAAACAGAAAGACGCAAAAAGCCAAGCACTACCAAAAAGTAAAAAAATTGCCAAGAAACATAATTCACAACTTGCCAAAAACCAGCGCCTAAAAAACCAGCGCTACCCAAAAAACAAATTATGCCAAATAATTTTTTGTTCCAATCGTTACGAAAAGAATGTGCAAGAAATAAATAACTTGAACCCACCACCATAGTCAGATGCGCATACAGATCTTTATAGTAACCTGTTATACTCCCAACCATTGATTCAACAAGAAGATATACAAAGAAAGTGCCATTAACTAGCGCAAAGAAAGTCAAGACAGGTTTTTTGTGAATTAGACTTAAAACAAGATATGAAGCAAAAATGACGCCAAATGCAAAAGTTATAGGCCACCATGAAAAATATCCAAGGCTAAATTCGCTAAGAGTTACCAATGCCCCGGTGGGGATTAACATTCCACCAATAATATGAAAAACTGATCCCAAACCGCTTTCCGGTTTTTGCCTAAACAACATTGAACCCATAAAAGCGGAATACAAACCAAAACCAAGTGTTACAGCTATGCGCCCTAAAGAACCTATATCGCTCCAGATTTGAGCAAAAAGAATAAAAATACCTAAAATTGCCACAACTATCCCTAAAACATATAACATTTTTGTGATAGAAAAACGGGATAACATTCCTATTTTCTTATTGTCGATTTGAGGAAAAACTGCAGATATTACGCTCATCACTTCTTCTTGACTGATTTCACCAGATTTAACTTTTGCGGATAGTTCTTGCAGTAAAGTTTCTTTGTCCATTGATTTCAATCAACACTCTTAATTTTTCTCGGAAAGTACCCAACCAATAAAACGGAAGCCTTCTCTATAAGCATATCTACCAACACTTCCTATAAGATTTAGCCTTTTTTTATGTCTGCCTTTGACAAGGTAATGACTGTACGAATACCCTTTGTCATAAAACAGAAAAAAGCTTGCGCCTCCTTCATAAGCGTCGGAGACAGAAACTCCATCTGGAGAAGTCAGAAGTGGGCTTAGCGAAAGTTTTTGCGCTTCATCAGGAGTGATTTCACGACTTTGATTTTTTGTTGTGTCATGCAAAAAGAGGCGGGTTGTATAGTTAGCTTTGCTATCATAGTGAGCAAGACTTTTGCTTTCATCTTGAGCAAGATCGACTGTATTTATAACCAATTTTTGGTTTATAACAGAATAACGTTTCTTCAGGTAATCTTTGCAGTAGTAGGAGTCATAACTTGCTTCATTGATACAAGTAGCATACACAAAGTCGTATTTTGTGGATAAAAAAATGGATGGGAAATAGATTGCAAAAGCGATTATAGAAACAAACAAAATTGGCAAAGCGAACGCTAAAACAACTGCCAGATTTTGTATGATAAATTTCTTCACATTTTCATTATACTACTGAGATAATATTGTCAATGCAGTTTGTTGGTTAAAAATTTTTGTCTAATTCATTCAATTTTTATAAAACCGCTTAATGGGTATTCATTACCAAATGATCTCTTTTTGTGCCAGTTTTTCCAAAAACGAGCACTATTTGGAAAATGGTGCCGAGGGCGGGACTCGAACCCGCACGTCGCTATTGCGACACCAGATTTTAAGTCTGGGCTGTCTACCATTCCAGCACCTCGGCATTGCAAAAACTAACTTAAATTTCTAAAACCCAAATAAACAAAACAACCACCCCATCAGATTCAAAATATTTTACATCCTAAGCAGTTTCCTGACCACATCAAGCGTTCTTACTTTTTTGCCTTTTTTACAACTAATTTTGCTTTCTTTAGATCAAGCTCGTCAAGTTTGGCAAATTTTACAAAAAAGTAGACAACAGCCGCTATTACCACGAAATCAACCGCTGTGTTGACAAAATTGCCCCACATTATTTTTGCGCCTCCAATTTCTATGTTGTATTCAGTCAGATTGCCAGCGGCTCCAAGCACAATTCCCAAAAGTGGATTTATAATATCACTCACTAGCGACGACACCACTTTTGATACGGCTCCACCTAAAATAAAACCTACAGCCAATCCAATCACGCCTTGACTTCTGACAAACTCTATGAAACCTTTCACTTTAATCACCTCTCTTTGGATTTAAATTGTATTTTAAACCAAAAAACATAAATTTTTAATATATTTGATTGTCAATTAATATTTTATATAATCACAAATGTTCAAAATGGCAGGTGTTGAATTAGAAATAGTAAAAAAAATTTCAGAAACAATGCCAGGTTATAAATTTTTGCCTTTTTACATAAAAGAGGTTCTGGCTTATCTAAAAGAATGCATGGATAAAAATCTAAAATATCACAACACGCCGTATGTGATAAACTTTGGTTACGGAGAAGTGATGGTAGTGAACCCTGACATGCTAAATGCTATACTAGACGAGATAATCAGTAGAGGTATTAGTTGGGAAGATTTGTTGGGATAATAATAGCTAAAAAACCAAAGGGCGCAAACATTTGACAAAAAACTAATTTGTTGAATTTATTTCATTTTTATTTTGCGGGTATAGTTTAATGGTAGAACGAGAGATTTCCAATCTTTCGGCGGGAGTTCGATTCTCCCTACCCGCTCAAAGAATTTTTTCAAAAAGTAAAATTTGTATTTGAATTATTGTTGTTTTTTTGTATGTCAACTGAAAGCGAAATTGGTTACCTGAAACAACATATCAGCAATTCTGAAGAACCAAAAACACAAGCTGAACGCATAAAGAAATATGTCCGTGAAGTGCCAGAAGAAAGAAGAGCTGAAATTCAAGAATTGTTCGCTTCTTTGGATAAAGAAACAATAGAAGCCGCCGAGTTTTTATCAACAGCCTGTAGGAGTATTTTATTTAGTTTTGATGATAGTTTTGTTAAAAGCATGGAAGTCAAAGAAGAAATTTTTGAAATTTTGCTAGAAAAGGGAGTTTT
>JANWVB010000066.1 GCA_025057695.1 Patescibacteria group bacterium | reverse complement strand
ATGCCAAAAATCAAATTAGGAAGCATTTGTTGGATTGTAATTGGCTATTTCGGGAAGTTGCTATAAGGTTTTATTATTTTTGTGCCGAGTCTAGGAGTCGAACCCAGATCTGACGCTCTTCAGGCGCCCGCCGTGACCACCTTGGCTAACTCGGCAGATTCTTTGTATTATAGCTAAACTATTTATTTAGTGGCAAGTTGCTGATTGTGTTTGAGAATTTTGTTTTTTTGAAAAAGTTGTCTTCATCTAATCGATGTCTTGTCTTTTTATTTTTACCTTTTACAAGTAAAATAAGTATCTATCACAGATTAAACTTGGACGCTTAGCTCAGTTGGCTAGAGCGCTTCTTTTACGCAGAAGAGGTCGGGGGTTCAAGTCCCTCAGCGTCCACCAATTTAAACCCTCAAAAAAACTTTTCTGGAATAAATTTTTGGCTTAGCTTAAAAATAAAGATAATTGAATTTGTGTGTGTTTAACTTTTTTGTACTTAGCTTGCTATATCAAAAATTTTTTTCACTAATTTTGTTCGCGCATAAAATGCTCGAGTAATAGGGCGACGATCTCCAGTTTTTGGATTAATACCGCCAATTCCTTTAGTTCGTGCTTGGATCCATTTTCCGTCTTTTCCTGTAAGAGCGCCAAATCCGTAATTGATTAATTTTGCTCGAATCAAGTCATAGTCATCTTTTATTTGTTGTATGAGTTCATCATCTTCAGCAAAATTTAGGCTGGCAACTCTCAGAAGTTTGGCGTTCTTTGCGTTTTTGCCATTCCATTGCACTGGGCAAAAGATAATAATTTTCAATTTTTCCCAAAGATGAATTTGCAGAATTATTTTTGACAAGCATGGTTGACCATATTTATCATAAAAGCGCTTGCAGTGCGTATTTTTTGAAATTTATGGTAAAGTCTGTTTTTCAAAAACCTTGCTTGACTTTGTTGTTTTTTGGTTGTTAAACTGTTTTTAACTTTTGTGAAAAACAAAAATACTTTGTTTATTGTCTTGCTTGTTGTCCTCTCGATTGGTGGCGGTTTATTTTTGACATTGCGTTCTGATAAAAGTGTTTCTGCCCCTACATCGCAAACATATTTACCTCCTTACGAGCAACCACTTCCCGCTCCTAGCGCAGATATAGATGAAACTTCTGGTTCCCTAAATGCGCAATTCGACGAAGAAGACATGCTTTTTAAAGATGAAGTTTCAGATTATGATTTGTTGGTTTCAGAAAATTCTGATTTGGATGCTTTGGGACAAAGTTATGTCAAAAGCGAATTTTAAGTTTTTAGCGCAAGTTGTTTTGGTTTTTGGGACATTTATTTTATTGGTGTTCCCTCACAATTTACATGCCGCAAGAGGCAGAGAGATTAAAGAAAGTTCTAATCCTTCAGAATTTTCAAGCAAGTTTGGTGTATGCTCCCGTATAGATAAAATTTATGAGAATGTAGAAAATCGGGCGCGTGAGCGCGAGCAATCATTGCGCCAAAAATTAGATAAAAGAAAAGAAAATTTAGAAGAGAGACAAAATCGTAGAGCTCAACTTCTTCAGGAAAGAAGAAGAAATTGGGATGAAAACAGAAATGAACGTTACGAAATTTTGATGTCAAAAGCAAAAACCGAAGAGCAAAAATTGGCGGTTGCCAATTTTAAATCAGCTGTCGAAGCCGCTGTCCAAAAAAGAAGAGATATCATAGACCGAGCCGTGCAAGATTTCAGAAAAGGCATGGACTCCGCTGTTAAAAATCGCGAAGACGCAGTCAAAAAGGCTGTTGAAACATACCAAAAAAACAGAAAAGAAGCATTTGAAAAAGCAAGAACTGCTTGTCAGGCGGGCAAAGATCCAAGCGAAATTCGCGCCACTTTGCACTCTGATTTAGAAGCGGCTGTGAAAAAATTCAGATCTGACAAAAGTTCTGTTGAGAAAATTGGCGAAAGCGTTAAGTCGCTGTCTGAAGCGCGCAAGCTTGCTGTTGAACAGGCTGTCAATGATTTTAGAGCAACTCTAAAAGCGGAAGTGTCAAAATTAAGATCCGCGCTTGAAGAAGATGATGATAATGTTTAGTTGGTTGTAGAAAAGTGATTCTAGAAATATTTTCTTCTTTTGCTCTTTGATCTTTTTGTGCCGGAGACAGGATTTGAACCTGCACGCTTGATAAAAAGCACACGTCCCTGAAACGTGCTTGTCTGCCAGTTCCAACACTCCGGCGCTTAAATCGGCAAATTTATGTTTTCTACTAAGCAAAAATTGCCAAGTTCTAAACACTATGGAAGTTTAGTTGAAGTTTTTGTGCCGAGGACAGGACTTGAACCTGCACGGATTGCTCCACACGCACCTCAAGCGTGCTTGTCTACCAGTTTCAACACCTCGGCTTGCATCAGATATTATATCAAAAATGCTTTTTTAAAATTGCGCTAAAATTTATGAAATTGTTTGTTATCTAGACACAATTAAAATTAGATAAACCTAATTTGCATTCCATCGGATATTTTATAAGACAAAGAAACCTCCTGTCCGCCAAATTTTGCGCCACTCCCCCAAATCTTGGCTGAAGTTTTTGTCGCTTTAAATTCAGATCCTAATTTGTTTAAAACATCCTGCAGTGCGCTACCCTTTTTCAGAATTAACTGTTGATCGAAATTTGGTTCGCAATCTGGTTTGACTAAGTATACTCGAGCAAAATTAAGCGTATCCCAAATTTTATCGCGCAAGATATCTAAGTTTAGTTTGTTTTCCGCGCTTATTGGCACAGGATCATATTTTCTAACGATTTCCTGACTGGGTGGCATTATATCCACTTTGTTGAGGACATAAATTGCTGGCATATAAACTCTGTTTGGTGAAAATGCGTCAATTAGTCTATCAAGGTTTATGACCTCGTTTATGACAATGTCCGCGTTTTTGATCCCAAATTCGTTTGCGAATTGACAAATTACATCCTTGCTGATTGAAAGTCTGAAATTTGATTTGATGTTTACTCCCCCATTCATTTTTTTATCAATCAGAACATCTGGCGGTTTTTGATTTAGGCGAATGCCGTTTTTGTGCAAAGCGTTGCTTATGCTTTCATAGCTTTTTTCATTTTTGGCGTCGGAGATGATTATCGCCATATCGCATCCTCGCGCAACCGAGAGAACCTCGCGTCCCCTGCCTTTGCCCTCTTCGGCTCCTTCTATAAGCCCGGGCACATCAAGTATTTGAATGTATGCGTCTTTGTGTTTCATCATTCCCGGAATTACAGTTACGGTTGTAAAAGCATAAGGAGCGACTTTGCTTTTTGCGTTTGTTAAAGCATTCAAAAGGGTTGATTTCCCAACTGATGGCGGACCTATGAGAACCACCGTGGCGTCTCCTTGTTTTTTAACTGCGTAACCTCCACCGCCACCGCTTTTGCGAGACAATTCTTCTATTTGTTTGTCTTTGAGTCGTGCAATTTTAGCTCGCAAAAGCCCGATATGTTGCTCTGTGCCTTTGTGATAAGGAGTTTTTCTTATTTCTTCTTCTAGTGCTTGGATTTGTTCATGTATTGTATTCATTGATTTTTGCACAATTTGGCAATTTTTGCTTAAGCGTGTATAATTGTAGCCTGCCAGAAAAAAATTTGCTAATTATTATGCCCGAAATTAAAAAAACGCCTGTGGTTCTAGATGAAAATGGTAGACCTCTTGTTGCAAAAAAATTTGGTGGCGCAAACAGCTTCCCAGTGGTTGAACCAATGGATGAACTTCCCAGACAAAAATCAGCAAACGAATTGTATTTTTCTGATCAAGGAGAATATATTCCACCAGGTTATCAAGTTATAGACAGGATGTGTGATGGTGGTTTAGTTGTTCTAGTATGCGCAAAAATATCACAAACGACCAAATAACTTTGACTTCGAATATTTAAATGAGATAATTTTATTGAACTTAATTTGTTTTAAATTTTTGCACCTGTAGCTTAACGGATAGAGTTCCTGTCTTCGGAACAGGATGTGGAGGTTCGATTCCTCCCGGGTGCACAGTTTCGAGTAATTAAAGCTTTTTCAGTATATCTTTTTACTGTAGCGCTCAAAATAGTTTCTACGAAGTAAATTATATTTTTCAATTAACTAATTGATTTAATAATAATTGGACAATTTTTCTAATTCTTGCACTTTTTTCTCGTTTCTCGTGAGCGTTAGTTTTTTTATATATTAATTTTGGTATTATCATCTCTGAATTAATCATGTGAAGTGTGAATTGGTGTTATTTTTTATTCTCACCAAAATTAAATAAAAATTCCCTATTGCTTTTTTATTGTGTTGAATATAATACTAATCAAATTTAATTTTGCAAAAAGTTTTAGGAAAATCTTAAAGAGTTTGATTTTGTCTTAAGTGTAAATTTAAGTTTTCTTGTAAATGCTGTAAGTGAAAGGAGATAAAATAAAATGTTAGTACCAAAAGAAGTTTTCACCTTTTTTAAAACACCAGAACAAGAGAGGTTAAACTTAGTTAGGGGTGCCGTTCGTGGAATGAGCTTTGAGGTTGTCCCGTATAAATTAGGATATGCCCCAGTGCGTTTTTTCTGTGATCTTTATCAAGCAATGCAATTATTAGAGTTGTTTAGACTGCAAGTACCATCAAATCAGCTTGGACTTGTTAGTTATGCACAAGTTCCTATATCTGCAGATTTGACGAGAAGAATGCCTGATGGGATTCTTCCTGTTACAGGAGGTAAAAATTTAGAAACCACTGTTGTGTCAATATTCAAAGATAGAAATAACCCTGACCAGCGATGTTTATTTCATTTTGGATATTCAACCAATGGAACTTCTGTTCTTTTGACACCACAAAATCAACTTCAGATTGTAGTTAACGAACGTTCTGACATTATCGCTCTTCAGAGTCTACAAAAACTATTCCAGATTACACTTGATCCTCGCTTCTCTAGATAAAATATCGGAACATGTTTTAAAGAGTACTTAATCAAATTCTCTCAGTGTGTTAGGTTTGGTTAGGTG
>JANWVB010000065.1 GCA_025057695.1 Patescibacteria group bacterium | reverse complement strand
CCCCCCCCTCACTTTACATGTTTCGTCCCTCTCTCTCCTCTTCCGCCCCCCCCCAAAACAAAAAAACATCTCGCCATACTTTTTGGAGCAGTATCGGATTGATGCGACTTTTGTGAGGTGAAAATTCGATCGGTTATTTTTTGCTGAAATGGAAAAATTCACACGAGTTTTTTATTAACTGAACATTATATTCTTTGCTCATATAATTCTGAAAAGAAAAATTGTGGAACAGTTCTAATTCAATTGCCCCAATAGGATAGACATAAATTTTCTTAATATTGGTAAGTTTTTGTTTAATAGGCTCGAATAATTTACTGTAAAAGGCTTCTTCTTGTATTTTCTTTTCTGTGGAGTCTTTGTAAAATTTAAAGCTATTTTGCTGCATGTATTTTCCGTTGGAGAACGGAACAATTTCAGGATATTTACTATCTTTTTTAACTATCAAAGCCACATACACGAGACTGTCCGACCAAGTTTTGTCGTAGTATCTGACTCTGGTCATTAGTACGAAGGCATCATGATGTTGAAGTTTTTTTTGAATTTCCTCGCATTTGTATGCTGCAGGAATAGCAGGCATGAATGATTCTTTTTGAGAAAACTGTATTAAGAGCTCATTCTCTGCTTCATTAGCCTCTATTTCTAAAGCCTTTAGGTTTATGTTTTTTTCTTTTCGTTTTTGTTCATCCATTGCATAGGCTTGAGCAAGCGCTTTCCGAGCTGAGAACCATTTGTCGTAAATATCTAAAAGAGATTTTTCATCTTGGTATTTTAAGATGTATCTAAGCATGCCGGAGCAGTAAAACAACAGGTTTTCTTTAGTGAGAGAATATTCAAGAATCCAAGAATTAAGCTCAGGTTTTTGTGCCTTAAGTACAAAAGAGAAACTGATTGGAAAATGTTGTTGAAAAGTGTTCATATATTCCTCTTTGTTTTTTTCAGACATACCTTCGAAGTTGTTTTGTATATTGGATACAAGTATTTGGTATGTGTGTTTTAAAAGTTGCTCAGCCTCTGAATATCTTTCTTGGTCAACATAAAGGAAAGCTAACCAATTACATGATGTGATATAAAAAGGATTTTCTCTAGCTAATGTTTTGGCAAAAATTTCTTTCGACTCTTTATACAACGGTTCAGCTTCTGAGTATCTGCCTTGTATGTGGTACAAATGTGCTAGATTATAACAAGAGCATGCATAATCTGCATGATCCTTACCTAAGATTTTAGCACGAATATCTAATGCCTCTTTGCAGTATGATTCTGCCTCTTGGTACCTTTCCTCCTCCATGTATACTAAAGCCAGGTTGTTGCAAGTGTAAGCATAATCAATTTGGTTTTTATCTAACAATTTTTTTTGAATATCGAGAATCTCTCGATCTAATTGTTCAGCTTTGTGGTATTTACCTTGCATATAGTGCAAATGCGCAAGGTTGCTGCAAGTGGTAGTATAGGCACGATTTTCTTTTCCTAACAAATTGGCACTAATGTTCAAAGCTTCTTCATACAAGGATTCGGCTTCCGAATATCTTCCTATACTTGCGTACAACAACGCTAAATTTTCGCAAATATTAGCATATTCAATGTGTTCATTACCCAATACGTTGGCATATATTTCTTTTGCTTCGTTGTATAAAGTTTCGGCTTCCCAATATTTACCTTGTTTGTAATACATAAATGCGAGGTTGTTGCAAGAGATGCCATAATCAACATGTTCTTTTCCCAGTAGTTTAGTTCTGATGTCTAATGCTTTCTGTAAGAGCGGCTCACCATCAGAATATCTTTCTTGTCGCACATATAGCATTGCTAGTTTGTCACAAGAGTTTGCATAGTTAGTATGATACTCACCTAATATTTTGGCAAAAATATCTTTTGCTTCTATTAAGAGGGATTCGGCTTCTGAAAACCTATCCTGATGAGAGTACAAATCTGCCAAGTTGTAACATGTGATGGCGTAGTCGAGGTTCTCTTTTCCTTGTATGTTGTAGATAATTTCTTTTACCTCCAGATACAATTGCTCTGCTTCAGAATATTGTCCTCGACTTTTGTGCATCAATGCAAGATGGTTACGCGATATAGCATATTTGTGTTGTTCGTCTTTTGATAGCTTTGAAAAAATCTTTTGGACCTGATTATTTAGTGCTTCAGCTTCTTTAACTCTACTTTGTCTCAGGTACAATCCTGCCAAGTTTTTACAGACTTGCGCATAATTGGAGTTCTCCTCGCCATGTGCTTTAGAAAAAATTTCTTTTGCTTGCAGATATAATTGTTCTGCCATAGAATACCGGCCTTGACTTTCATATAATGATGCCAGTTCGTTACAAGATTCAGCGTATTTAAGATGTTTAGTGCCAAATAACTTTGCATAAATATTCAACGCTTCTTTATACATAGTTTCAGCTTTTGAATATTGACCCTGACTTTTATACAACAATGCCAAACCGCTGCAACATTGGGCATAGCTTGGGTGTTCTTTACCTGACACATGAGCAAAAATTTCTTTTGCCTCTGCATACGAAAGTTCTGCTTCTAAATATCTACCTGATATACAATAATAATTTGCCAGTTCAATACAAGTATTGGCATAAACTTGATTTTTTTTCCTAGAATTCTTGGCAAAAATTTCATTAGCTTTATTATAAAAAAGTTCTGCTTCCTTGTATTTGTTTTGATATAAATAAAAAGTGGCTAAATCTTTACAGAAGGAAGCATATTGAATACCATCGTAATTAGAAATTTTTTCAAAAATTGGGATTGCTTGCTCGTACATTGTTTTAGCATCTGAAAGCTTTTTTTGATAAAAGTAAGAAGCTGCTAAGTTATGACAGGCAGAGGCGTAGTAAGGATGATCTTTGCCTACAGTGTGGATGAATATATCGAGAGCTTTTTTGCTATATTTTTCTGATTCATGGTAATTCCCCATAACCTGATAAAAATTACTTAGGTTATCGCATGTTATGCCATAATCTACATGAGATTTACCAAGCACTTTTTCGGAAATAAACAATGTTTCTTTGAGCAATTTTTCGGCTTTCGAATATTTACCTTGAAGAATATATACATTTGCCAAAATATTTCTGTATCGGATATAATCGGTGTGATTTCTGTCAAAAACTTTTGACTTAATGAGTAATATTTCCCTATACAATGGTTCGGCACTTGAATACTTAGCTTGAGTTAAGTATAGATTAGCTAAAGCATCACTGGCCATGCCATAGTAATGATGCTTTCTACCCACAACTTCTCTCAAAATGTCCCAAGCTTCTTTGATTAGATTTTCTGCTTCTGAGTAGCGGCCTTGATGTTCACACAGTTTTCCAAGATTATAACAAGAGAGTGCGTATGTTTGATCTTTTTTACCTAAAACCTTGTAGCATATATCTTTTGATTGTCTGTATAGAGGTTCCGCTTCGGCATGTCTGTTTTGTGCAACATATAGTGCGGCTAAAAGATTACAACAGGTGGCATAGTTCATATGATCCTTACCAAAGATTGTCTCAGCTAGTTTAATACCCTTTTCAAGTAAAACTGTAGCTTCATCATATTTACCGGTCTGATATAGCAACGTACCTTGTGCAACTAATTTTGACCATTCTTTTTCTTCAGAAGAAATATCATTTTGATTCAACTTCAAGATTTGTTCTTTCGGAATGGGTTTACCACTCTTATCATATAGTATAGCCTTAGTTGCTTGCCCTTCCTCATTAAACCAGATCTTTTGTTCAATTTCTCCTGTCTCACTGTACCACACGCAAAGCCCTTTGTTTCTTTCGTTTTTTGGGGTGTCATCAATCATTTTGCCCTTGAATTGTAGTTTGCCGGATTGGGCGTAATAATCTTTTACTATTCCTACGGGTTTACCGTCTTTATATTTTATTATTCGATAGTAGTGTATTTGTTTTTTTTCTGTAGTCACATTCCAATCTTTGTCGAAGTATACTACCCATTTACCTTGCTTTCTGCCAACGGCATCTGTAGAATTGGGTGCTGAGGGATATTGAGAGTACGCATAAGTAACGATAAAGAACAAAACGGAAATACGGTAAAGCTTTTTCATAATTTCACTGTGGGCTCACTCATTAATTCTATTAAGGTCAAATTTACAACAAGGATCGGATGTAAAAAATTAGCTTTTAATAAAATTTAACTCAGATTACGCATCAGGAGTATGGATGGGTAAATTTAGAGTTAATCTCACAAACCAGCAAATGGTTTTCGTTGCTTTTGACTCCGGCACTATTCTCGAGCTTCGGGGTGTCAGTACTCCTTAACCAGAAATTGGTTATCAAGGGCACGTCGTTGACGAAGACAGTAATGAGATGATGGCTCTTTATGCCTTGCCCCCTCCTGCGCGCCATAGAGTGCCCTGACGGCTGAGTCAATGTCCAATGTTAAATACTTGAGCTGGATGTTTTCAAACATCCAACAGATAGAAATGCGGATCACCTACTGGTTGGTAGCCTGATCAAACTTGTTGAAATACCTCTTACTATGCATCTTGGCCAGGAATGGCCTTTCATCCGAAAATCTTCGACAAGACTTGGTCTGAATGAGTCATTTCTCTATACATAAAACGGTTGGTCACCCAGACAGTGGTGATGAACGATTCTAAAAGGATGACAAGCTGCAGGAATCTGTTCAAGTTATTCACCGGAAGAGTGGTATACCTGTGCATGTACTCCATGAAGTTGATTTTGGTCAACATTTGCTTCAAAAAAACATCCCGCATGAATTTCAACTTCTATATTCGTAAAAGATAACTCAAAGTTCATAACCTATTTTTTATGACGCTACAGGATTCGATCAGCAAGTTGATACTATTTTTAAATGTGGAATGACACTTTAAAAGCGAAGGGTATTCCTTTTTGCGAGCTTCTTCGGAGGTCCACATCTTCTTGTTAGCCTGAAAAATTTCGAGAGAACCTGCGCGAGGGATGGGAGCCATGGCCGGCACGGCCAGTGCGGAGCTTCAGCGGAGCACCGCAGCGATAGCGGAGTGGCGGACAGCCCGGCCCCGCAGGGGCGCGCCCTACATAAAAAAAACACCTCACCGTACTTTGCCGCTAATGCGTAACATGAGTTTAATATGGTTAATGCTTCATTGTATAAAATGGAATAAAATAAAATTTAGGTTATACTGAATTTTTTTTTATATTTACTAAAAAATTAAAATCGTGCTTACCTACACTGAAGAAAATTACATAAAATGTATTTACGCACTGTCAGACGATAACAAGAAAGAAGTTTTCACCAACGACC
>JANWVB010000064.1 GCA_025057695.1 Patescibacteria group bacterium | reverse complement strand
ATACCTATCAGGACAAGGTAGCGCAGGCATGATAGAACTTAAAAAAGTATTGCCAATGGTTTCAGAAGACACAATTTTGCGCGATTTAAGGCAGCTTTTGCAAAAAGGAATAATCAAAAAACAGGGAAGCACAAAAGCAAGCAGATATGTGCTAAATAGCAAGTGATATTGAATTTTGAAATAGCATTTTTTGTATTATAATAGCTTACTGGTATGGTACCTACTGACCCTCAGTTTTTGTATATGATACTTGTTTTGCCAAGCATGTTTGGATTAACTCTTGTGGGTGATGGATTAAATAAAGTTGCACATCAAGAAGCCGGTGGAGTAATAAGCATAGTGTTTGGTATTTTGTTTATAGGCGCTGTTGTTTTTGCTTATCTTTTTTTCTCAAATTACCTCGCTTCGCAAGCTTAAGTTATGAAATTTGCGGATTTGTCTTTGTTTCTTCAAAAATTGGAAAGCACAAAATCTCGCAACGAAACTACCATTATACTAGCTGATTTATTTTCCCAACTGGAAGCTGATGAGATAGGCCAAGCGATTTATTTGATTTTGGGCGAACTTGCGGCTTCTTATAAAGGTGTGGTTTTTAATGTTGCGGATAAAACTATGCTTGCCGCAATTGCCAAGACTTACCAGAAACAAATCAATGATGTGTTTAATGAATATAAAAAAACTGGTGATATTGGAGAAACTGCATATACTTATGCCGCAAAGGCAAATTCGAAGGACATAGGATTAAGCGTAACCGATGTTTATTTGCGACTTTTTGATATCGCAAACGATTCCGGGCAGGGAAGCATTGAACGAAAGATAGACAAACTGTCAATGGTTTTATCTGATATGGATCCTCTCTCTGTTAAGTACCTGGCTCGAATTCCAGTTGGCAAGTTAAGGCTTGGTTTTTCTGAAAAAACAATTATTGACGCTCTTTCATGGATGGCAGAAGGCAGTAAAGAAAAGTCAAAATTGATAACAAAAGCTTATGAGGTGGTTCCTGATGTTGGCGCTTTGGCGGAAAAAATTAGAAGATTTGGTATCAAAAAAGCTACTGGCAATCTTTCTCCAATTGTTGGGATTCCAGTAATGCCCATGCTTTGTCAAAGACTAAAAAGTCCAGATGAGATGATTGAAAAGATGGGAGAGGTTTCAGTGGAACCAAAGTTTGATGGATTAAGATCAATTATTCATTATTCAAAACCTAAAAAAGTATTGGCGGTTTTCACACGAAATTTAAAAGATATATCTTTTATGTTTCCTGAACTTTTTGAGATTGACAAATATTTAAGCGTTGATGAGGTGATACTGGATACCGAAGCTGTTGGCATGGATGAAGATATGCTTAAGATAGCTGACTTTCAGACAACCATGCAAAGACGCAGAAAGCATGATATAGCAAATGTCAAAAGCAAAACACCAATTAGCTTTCAGGTTTTTGACGTTTTATATGCTGATGGCAGGAATCTGATGCAAGAGCCTTATAGTGTTCGCCGGGAAGTTTTAAAAAAAATCATAAAAAATGGCAAAATTTTAAGAATTGATGAAAATGTTATAACCAAAGATCCTGCTGTTATCTTAAAGCTTCACAAAAAATACATAAAAGAAGGACTAGAAGGAATCATAGTTAAGAAATTAAATAGCAAGTACATTCCGGGCAGAACCGGATGGAATTGGGTAAAGATGAAAGAAGACGAAAGCGCGATTGGCAAACTGCCAGATACGATTGACGCTGTGATTATGGGTTTTACCGCAGGTTTTGGGAAAAGGGTGGAGTTTGGCATTGGCCAATTTTTAGCTGGAGTTTTGGATAGAGGCAAGTACAAAACAATTACCAAAGTAGGCACTGGACTTACCGATGAGCAGTTTAAGCAATTAGCCATGCGACTTAAACCATTGGTAGTAAAAGACAAACCAGAGGTGTATGAAGTTCACAAGGATCTGACTCCTGATTATTGGGTTGATCCTCAGATAGTTGTGGAGCTTGCCGGAGATGATCTTACAATTTCACCTAAACATACAGCAGGGTATGCTTTAAGGTTTCCAAGGCTTGTGAGATTTAGAGATGACAAATCCCCACAAGAAGCAACAACGCTTTCAGAGGTAAGGGAACTGTTTGAGATACAAAAGTAGGTAAGTGTTTGAGGATACAAGAACTGGTCTTATCAAAATTTGGTTTTTGGCTTGAGTTCGTGTACACATGTTTCACGGCCGATCTGCGGGCGGTTATACGTTGGCGGTCAGGTACAGTGCATAAGTTTTACTAAATCTGAGCACCCTCGTTTTAATTGCTCTTTTGCTTTTGTTGGAGTTTGGGATTGATCCTTGTGATAATTCTTTAAACCGGATTGATTAAGAAACATTGACACAGCATTCAACTAACTGCTATTTGCTTTCTTCTTCGATCTTGTGTTTTGTTTCTTGGACGGACGGGAATGCTTTTAAGAGGATCTTAACAGCTTTTTGCAAAAGTTCTGCAAAACCTCGTTGTGCGTTCGAATCCTCGCGGGTTTCTTCCGGACTATGGGAGTGTTTAAGGTTTTCTCCTTCGAATTCTGTAGCGTGCATTGTTTTTAAACTGTAAGTTCCGATTGGCAAACGTATAACCACTTCAATTTCTTTTGTGCTTTCCCCTTGCTGGTTTCTAGTTTGTACTGCGTGTATTGTTAGTATTTCGCTTAGTGGCTGTCTTAAGTGTACTAGTGTAACTAATATTTCGGATTTTGTTGCTGGGTCTTCTTGTACTTCAAGTATTCTTGATAAGCCTTCTTTCGTTGAGTTTCCTTCTGGGAATACCAAGGTTTAAACGTCTTCGGCAACAAGGGAGACAACTCTCCCCAGTTCTTGAAAAGTTTTTATATCGCACAGGTCTCTTTGGGTGAACTTTTCCAACGAAGATCTAGCCAAACTCGAATATATCTCTGTAAGAGAGTCGGATCTGCTTACGTGTTCTGTTATACGACTTGCTTTTTTTATGTTGCTCATTCTTTTTTTTGTATTCCCCTTGCGATGCGGGATTTTAACATAAAAGATCTTGAAGATCGAATATTTTGGCAGGCAACTCTGTTTGTCTTATTCGGTTCGTAAGCTTGGTGGATTTTTATTTTTGTCAAAAGGGAACACCTTGATTGTGTTTTCTACTCTTATAAGTTGATAAGTTGGTTTTGATAGTCTTTGTGTTTGGCCTTAAGGAGATACAAAGCTTTAAGTTCTAACCATTTGCAGGGCAAGGTATTTTTTTATGTTAGGCTCCAAATAGAAGGTAGCTTACTGACTTCCAGTATCCTTGTTTACCCGAACTTTCTCTATGGCTGAGAGGAGATCGTTTAATCCTTTTCTTAGAATTTCTTCAAACCTTACTTTACTTTCTGGGCCTTGATCTGGTGTATACTGTATCCCATTTTCTGTGGCAACTGGTGCGTACTTTGCCTCTGTTGAAGTGGCGAGATTTATAACGTAGTCGGGAGTAATTTTACCTTCCAAACCAATTGTGTTTCTGGCTAGCGTTACCAACTCCTTTGAGTCCATAGCGACAGATGCAGTTAATTCGCTTTTTGGTTTGTCTGATTCGTCTTCAATTCCTGTTTTCAATACGTGTGCTGTATGTTTTCCTTTGAGTTCTACTCCTCCTTCGTTGTACGCGAATTCATTTTCCTGCAAGGAACCAAAGGCGAGAACAATTTCTTTGACATTTTTTCCTAGCTGCGCCAGCTCTTCTATACTTAAATTACCTGCTGGTTGTTCTAAAACTGGTTGTTCTAAAAATTCTCTTAGATGCGCGACGGCCTCGTTGTACCCTTTTATTCCTTCGTTTTTGGCAAAGGTGCCGGCAGATGCAGTTTCTTGGCTGCCAGTTTCTTCTTGAGTTTTTGGAGTTTGGTGCTCTTGTGTATGTTGTTCGTATTCTTGGCTTTCCATATAGCTAGTCTTGATACATTACAAGGTAGCTAGTTAGAGTTTAGCATAGATTTTGCTTTTTTACAATTCTGCTTTCTGCTTGGCCAGTGCGGAAACACTAAGCACCAGAGAGAAATTTGCCTTGTTAGCCGAATCTTTGCTTAAGTTACATTTGATTCTTCTTGTAATTTACAGTTCTTGCTGGTCTTATTAGTGATTTTGTAGTTTGTTTTTTGGTTTTTGTATTTGGCAATATTTCCTGTCTCTAAAGCTACTTTATGGGCTTTTTGGCTGTTAACACTACTTTTTGGGTTATTGGTTCCAAGTTCTTGTTTCTTGTACCTTCTTTACTTGCTCTCTGGGATCAGATCTGTAGTTGATGCAAATGTTAACATTCGCTGGAAGGTTTAGCAAAAATGTTTGTACTTTTGCTCATCTTTTCTTCTCTGGGGCTTTTTCTTATTTATTCTATTCTCCGAAGATTCGCCTGTATGCATTTAAGAAAGATTTAGCTCCTGCCGCGTAGTTTTTTGCACTTCTTTCTCTTTTTGCTTCTAGTATACTTAAGGCCTCCAAGTAGTAATTTTCAAATTGGTGTATGTTCTCTTCTGATATCTCGTTGCCAAATTCAGTTCTAAATTGTTGCCCTAGCCCAGCTAATAAGCTGGCTACTATTGCATCGATGTCTTGTTGAATTATTTGTTCTGGCTTGCGATTAAATCTAAGTTGTGGAACCAGATGACAGTCTACTCGTGTTTCTATGCCTCTTGCGAATGCTTCCCGCTCTCGTCTTAGCTGGTTTGCGGATGCTGGTTGTAACCTGTTATAATCCCTTTCCCTATTATCGTAAGATATGTCTATCGCCCAGTATGATCCTGCCGTATTGTTTTCTGTTGGCCTGAATACTAGTAGAAGGTTTCCGTGCTTTCTAAGCAATATTACTCCTACTATTTTATCTTCCTCTTCCGCTAATTCTCCTCTAGTGTATTTGAAAGTAGCCACTATAGGCACAGCCCCCATTTCTATATTGTTTATGATTTTTGACTGCTGTGCAGGGCAAACACGCTGTTTTTATTAACATTTAGATTTTTTTCATTGAGTCATACTAGAATCAATTGGCTTTTGAGTTTTGATTTTTGTAATTTTGCTTGGTCGGGTTATTTTTCCGGGTTGTTGCTCTTGTGACTAACTAGCACGCTTCGAGTACTCTTCTAACACTTTCTGAAGTGAGCCTTTCATTATTTCGGCTGCCCCCAGTGCATTTTTCATGATAGCTAGCCTTTTTTCTAACAAACTCTTGACACCTTCTTCGAAGGGTTCAGCTAATTCTTGACTTTCAAATAGCCTGTAAGGATTTAAGGTATCCATTTTGATTTCAGCTCTAAGGTAACCATTAATGAGTCCAGCTACCCATCTTATTTGGGCGGGGGCAAGATATTCTGGTTTTTCTTCTTCAAACAAAATTCTAACGCCATGTCGCCCGTCGTATAGAGATTCTAGACGTTCAGGGGCTCTTTTCTGAGCTAGTGTTGCATCCTCGGGGAATCTT
>JANWVB010000063.1 GCA_025057695.1 Patescibacteria group bacterium | reverse complement strand
CAAAAGCCAGGAATACTCCTTTGGGTGAATCACTGGAAAGAGTTAAAGCTGGCGAATCTTATGTTGTTAGGGTAAAAATACCCGAAGATAAAGTATTTGAATACAATGATTGGATTTTGAAAAAGAAAATTAGATTTCTAGGTAAAGAAGTCCCCGATATGATTTTATTAAAGTCTGATGGTTACCCCACATATCATTTGGCGGTTGTTGTGGATGATATTGACATGAAAATATCTCATGTTTTTCGTGGGCAAGAATGGATTACATCTACTCCAATTCATCTTTTTTTGTATGAAGCATTTGGAGCAGAGATTCCAGAGATAGGACATTTTAGCGTCATAATAGATCCTCGTACTCGTAAAAAATTTAGCAAAAGAGACATGACTGGTCTTTTTGGTGTTCGAACTTGGCT
This sequence comes from Patescibacteria group bacterium, assembly GCA_025057695.1. Lineage (GTDB taxonomy): Bacteria > Patescibacteriota > Microgenomatia > UBA8517 > UBA8517 > JANWVB01. The sequence continues at coordinate 5,282 of JANWVB010000063.1, read as the reverse complement.
TTCGCAGGGGTATTTGCCTGAAGCAATAATAAATTATTTAATGCTTTTAGGTTGGGCTCCCAAGGACAACAGAGAGATTTTTAGTTTGAATGATTTTATACAGGCTTTTGATCAGGATGGGGTGCAAAAAGCAAATCCGGTTTTTAATTCCGAGAAACTTGATTGGTTCAATGGGCAGTATATCAGAATGTTGTCAGACAAAGAGTTGGCAGATAAGATTTTGGATTTTTACAAAGATAAGTATCCTAAAGAAACGGTTTATTATTTATCTCCGCTTGTCAAAAGTCGTATCAGAAAACTTGTCGAATTTGAAAGTCTGGCAGGTTATGTGTTTGAGAGAAGAAAGCCAATTAAAATTACAGGTAATTTTAAAGCTCATATAAAATCGGCGATTGATGCTCTTTCTGAAATTTATGATTGGAATAAAGAAAATATAGATAACGCCCTGCTTGGCAAAATCAAAGAACGTGGCTTTAAAACTGGCGATTTTTTTATGGATTTGCGAGGAGCTATTGCCGGTAGTAGGGTGACTCCGCCATTTAATGAAACATTAATTCCGATTGGCAAAAAAGAGACGCTGGAAAGACTCAAGTTAAGTTTGCAATAGGGTTTTTGCAAGCATTTTAAATGAAAAGGCAAGTTTGCAAAGTGGACTATTTAGTTTTGTAGAGAAATTTGAAGAAAAATGAAACTTTGTATGTCTTGTATTTGTTGCTTTTTAAAGTTTTGCCAATTTGAAAAGAGAGTTGGACTATTTTTTACGAAAATTTTTTGATATTATCTCTTGTGTTACCTTAAAATTTAAGGCATTATTTTAATTACATTTATTTTTTGTGTTTTTTAAAATTGCAAAATAATATATGAAAAAACTATTTTTAATTGCAGTTTTGTTTGTCACTTTTTCTACCTTGCCTTTTGGAACAATCAAAGCTCAAGAAAATAATCAAACTCCAAACGAAGAACAATTACAACAATTAATGGATGAGCAAATGCGGCAACAGTTGCCTCCGCCGCCCAAAGAAGAAATTTTCAGAGCAAAAGTTGATGAAATTGTTGAGGAAGGCAATCGCGATATAGCCGGATATCAAAATATGTTTCAGAAAGTTAAAGTTCGTGTTCTTGACGGAGCAGAAAAGGATTCTGTGCATGAGATTGAACATGGAGGAGCATTTAGAATTACCGAGCAACAGAAGGTAAAAGTTGGCGATAATGTGGTTTTGCTAAAGTACACTCCGCCCGGGAGTGAAGCTCAATATCACATTGTGGATAAATATAGACTTGATGTTTTGTATGTGGCATTGTTTGCTTTTTTTGTTCTTATATTTGCATTTAGTCGTTGGAGAGGCATTGGTTCGTTTTTAGGACTGATTCTTAGTTTTGTCATAATAATAAGATACATGGTGCCTCAGATAGTTTCAGGAACAGATCCTTTACGAGTAAGTATCATATCCGCGCTTATCATAATGACCACGACTATTTATTTGGCTCATGGTTTTTCCAGACAAACAAGTGTTGCTCTTTTGGGTACTGCAATTAGTTTGGTTTTGACAGGATTATTATCTATACTTCTAGTAAACCTTGCCAATCTTTCAGGACTTGGAAGCGATGACGCGTATGCTTTAAGGCTTGGACAAACTGCGGATATAAATTTTAAAGGTTTGCTTCTTGCTGGCATGATAATTGGTGTGCTTGGAGTTTTGGATGATATTACCACTAGTTTGTCCGCTTCTGTTTTTGAGGTTGCAAAAGCCAATCCAAAACAAAAATTTAAAGACCTTGTGGCAAGTGGATTAAGAGTTGGCAGAGAACATGTAGCTTCTTTAGTGAATACTTTGATTTTAGCTTATGCTGGTTCTTCTTTGCCTATTCTTTTATTTATTGTCATAAATCCAAACAATATTCCTATTTGGGCTATTGTGAATAGCGAGCTTATTACTGAAGAAATTGTTAGAATGCTCGCTGGTTCGATTGGACTTTTGACGGCAGTGCCTATCACAGTTTTACTTGCAGCAAAATTTGCGCCCAGAGAGAGTGAGAAATTAAACTTGAATAGGTTTGTCAAGAATTCAAAAAATAATTTAGTCTCTTTAAAAAAGATGAATAACATTAAGTCTAAGTCAAGAAAATAGGATTAATATTTCTAATAAGTTAAGTTTTTTGTGCTAAAGGGCTAACTTAAATAAATAATGCAAATTATTGACAGAACTTATGTTAGGGATTTTAGTTAATTTGTTTTTTTGATGGTTAGTGTTGTTTATGGGAGAAAGACATCGTCCTTTGAATCGTTCTTTGCTTAAGCAAGTCAGTTCTGAAAATATTTATGATAATGCTAAACCTTATTTTTCTTTAGTATTAGATTGTATTTTAGAACCTAATTTGGATAACCTCAGAGAGTGTATCGGGGATGAAAAAGTTGCAGTTATTCTTGATATGGATGGAGTTAGTGTTGACACACAAAGTGGGAGGTATGCGCAAATTAAACAGTTAATTGCAGAAAAAGGACTTCAAGATCGTTTACCTTCTTTGCAAGAATCGTTGAGCAAATACGGAAATTTAACTTCAACTATTGAGTTTTGTATGCCTGAACTAATAGATGTGTATCAGCAATTGAAATCTGATTTGTCCAAGATGTATTTCCCTGCTTTAAACGAGTATGTAAAACCTGCCTTGGAACTACTAACTAATTTAGGTTTCCCTATTCCTATATGTACAACAGGTAGAGATAAGTCTATAGAAAATGCTACCTTGAATAACATAAGGGAAATTGGCTATCCAATGAATACAATGGTGGTTGTTCGTCCTGAATGGTATGATTTGAGGCATACTGGGCCTTTTAAGTACGCTCTATGTTGGGCAATGCGAAAGGTATTTCCAGATGTAGGTCTTATACTGGTTGATGATTCAGTGAAAACTGTCAGACAATTTGAGTCTGATAGATTGACAGGTGTTTTAGTTGTTAATTTTCTTGGGCCTAATACTGATCCAGAAGAAGTTAAAAGATGTGGGCATATTAGTGCTACATGGGAAACTTTGCCCTTTGTATGTTGTAGGTTACGGGAGGAACTAGAAAGCATTTTATAGTTTTAATTTATGGCAAATAGGTTTGTTTGCCACATTTCTGATTTAGAGAGTGAATGTTCAATGTTTTATAACATGCAGGAGTCTTTTGCAAACAAGGCTAGTTTATTAAAAAGATTTGGGCACTATTTTCTTAGTTGGTTTGATGGGAGATTTGGGCTTGATGATTTGTCCATTTTAGCGATTCCTCGTGGTGCTGTCCCCTTAGCGTACGGCATGAAAGATTGCTATCCTGATGTTGATATTACTTATGTTAATGCTGGATTTAATTATGACAAGAGTCAAGGTTGCTTGTTGGAAAAGCCAAAAGGAAAAAGAATTTTAATAATTGATAGCATTATTGATACTGGCAAAACCGTGATGAATGTATTAGAAGATATAAATAGATTTGGTTTTGATTTGTTATATGTTAATATTTTTACCGTATTTGCAACTACTGATGGTATTGACAATCTGACAACTAAGTATCCGAATGTGTCAGTGTATTATGTCAAAATTGATGATAATTTTGATTGGATAAATGCTGCTGATGGTACCAAAAAGAGAATAATTAAGGGTCTTGACGATTTTGGCGAGTATGCTCGTTATGTATGAGAGCCAAGTTTGATATTATTTCATTTAACCATCGTTTAGCACTTAATTTTTGAGCCTCTTCCTTTAATTTTGAGAATTGTAGGTGACTATAATTCAAATTGGATGCAAGGTTGAGTGCAGTGTATATTTTATCCGCGTTTTCTTTGATGTTGTAAGGGTCAATAAGCCATACATTGTTTTTGATGTAGTTGGATATACCAGCATATTTTGAGATTAAAAATAATACTGGTTTGTCATCTTCTTGTTTTGAAGCGATTGTTTCTAATGGGAATAAATTAAGTCCGTCCCTGACACTAAATACAATTCCAATATTTGTGAGTCTTTGTACTGCTGAAATCTGATAATCGTCAAATCCTTCATAGGAGGATAATAGAACAATTGGTTTCCAATATTTTGTGCCATGTAATTTGTTAATTTTTTTGATCTTACTAAGTACTTTATTTTTTAGAGTTTCATACTCTTGTAAATTAGCGTATCTTTTTCTAATGGGTAGAACTCTTAATAAAACAAATTTATTTGAAACATTTGGATGTTTTATTAAGAGTTTTTCTATGGTATCTAATTCTAGCAATATTCCTTTTGTAATTTCTAAGCTACTAATACTGCTGATTACCATTTTGTTTTTTAGTATTGTTGATAAATTGTTCATATTTTCGATTGTTAATGTGTGAATAGCGTATTTATTGCGTAATTCAAAATTTATACCAACTGGAACGCTTTTTATTTTATTGTTTTGAATTTTGAAATTTATTTTATTTGCTTGTTTTCTAAGTGCTTTTGCGTCTTCTTTTGTTTGACATGTGATCAGATCAGCTTTCAAAATTGCATTAATAAACAATTTTTTGTCAATATTTGGTAATAAGTGACTGTTAATTCCAATTAATGAATTGTGAAGTGAAATTGCAATTGGTATATTTTTTAATAGGCCCTTGAGATATGGAATTACATATACCATAAGGTAATCTTGTAGCCAAATTAATTTTTCTGTCTTAATTTGTTGACTTGAGTCAAATATTTTCTTTGCGAATAGCTTCCCAAACTCTTTTATTAGTTGTCTGGATTTTTTGATCTCAGTTCTAGAAATTGAAGGTTCTAGATTATGAAGTGTAGGCCATAGTAGTTTTTTACCGTATTTTTTTTGTATTACTTCACTAATTTCATTGAGTACTTTTTGTGAATTACTATTTTGTATATTGTGGTTCTCGTCTTTAACATATACAAGTTTAAAGTTTTTTATATACTTTTGTATATATTTATAAATGCTAGTTAATCCACCAAAACCATATGAGACATTATGATAAGTTCCCCAAATGATTGTTATCTTACCTTTATTGACTTTCTCGATAGTAATCATTGTGTTTGGTATAATAATGCAGCTTTACACTTCTGATGTATTTTATTCTTTTCTTTGTGTTTGAGTTATATGTATTTTGTTTTTGGTTGGATGTTGTTTACATGTTACCAGTTTTTGCTAGTTTCTCTAAAATCTGATACATGTAATTGTCTTTTTTTGATTGGTCATGTTTAGAATCAAGTAATTTGTAATGACAGCCAGGACACATGATGCATTTGCTTTTACTTCTTTAGTCACTGTGGCGACTATATTCCCT
>JANWVB010000062.1 GCA_025057695.1 Patescibacteria group bacterium | reverse complement strand
ACACCATGCTTGTCGCGTCTCCAGTGTCTATCTTGGCATTGCCATTTGTTGTTTTTGAAATGACGTTTGAGCCGGTTGACGCACTTGATGAGACATGGTTTTTGACATTTGTTGCATTGCTTTGGTAAACGGATGTTGTGTTAGTTAAGTTAACTTTCACAGTGTTTACTGAATCTTCTCCGTTTCCCGAGATGGTAACATCTGTACTTGCAAATACCGCTCCAGTTGCCAACACCAACAAAGCTCCAGATGTTGCCAAACTGCTTGTTATCTTTTTGAGTAACATTTTCTCTTTTCACCCCCTTTCTTTTTAATCCTGCTGACAAAATTTATTAGACGTCATAAGCGCCAAATAAATTAAAGCAGGTCAAAATGAGAAAATATATAAAAAATTTTTTAAAATATGATTCAAACAATAAAATTTTACTTTTCATGATATTTACAGTTCACAAGAACTAAGCACTTCGCCGAATTTGCACGTGTCTTGGCCGGAATTTCCATTTAATTTGTCAAAATCCTCTCCTCCGTCTAAAAGGTCGTTGTTGCTTCCGCCTCTTATGTCATCTTTGCCTTTGCCGCCATATAGTTTATCTTTGTCGCTTCCGCCTTCTATGTTGTCATCTCCATCATCGCCATAGACTACATCGTCTCCGCTTCCTGCATCGATTCTGTCATTTCCGCTTCCTCCATAGATAGTGTCGTTTCCTGTACCACCTCTTATGTTGTCATTTCCTCCTCCGCCTAAAATAACTTCATTGCCTGTGCCTGCGTCTATTGTGTCATTGCCGTCTCCGGCTACAATACAATCGCTTCCGCTTGAAGCTCTGATTTTATCGTTACCTCCTTTGGCAAGTATTAGGTCGCTAAGGTAGGTTGAATGTATGTTGTCATTGCCTTCAGTGCCTTCAATTACGTTGACAATTTGATTTGCCAAGTGAGCGCATTCTTTTGGGAGATCAATTGTTATAAAATTGTTGAAAATTAGCGTAAAGACAACATGCCCGTTTTTATATTCGTTGCCTGATTCATGTGGGAAAAATATTTTGTATTCATATTCTTTCTCACTTCCTGATGGGAATACTCCCAAGTTAATTGGTGGCGAGTTCAGAAACTGTTTAAGAGTTTTTTTGCCAGTTGAACCTCCATAAATATCCCCAAAACCAACTTCTGTGATAGTAATTTGTAGTATTTCTGCTAAGTTTTTTTGTTCTTGATCCAATATCCCATCCACCGAGACTCCGAAGCTTCCGCTTGGCAAATTGTTTTTTACTTTAATTTTCTCGATCTTATTGTCTCCGGGTAAGAAATTTGCCACATTAAAAACTGGATTTGGTGTGGGCGAATTGTTGTATGTTATTATCAGAGGATCTATTGCGTAGACATTTTTTGTCGTGTTTTTGTGCCAAAAAATCACTGTTAAAATTGCCGCTGTCGATATTGATAATAGAAAAATCTTTTTTAACATTTTGTGTTGTTGCTTGCTCCTTTTGTTGAATTAGCGCAAGGGAATTTCCATATTCCTGTTCCGTCAATTTCTCGACCGATGGATTTAGTGCCAAAATTACTGGTGTAATTGACCGAGTCCACAAGATTTCCCAAGTTATCAAAAATAACTATAAAATCTCCGGTATTGTTAAAAATTGGATTTGTAAGGTCTATGGTTGGGAATAAAGTGTTTGATGTGTCAAGCGATGACATTAGCACTTTTGGGGAGTTTCCTGAGTCGCTTGTAAAACTAGTGTCATCGTCAAGCCAGTAATTTTTAAGAAAATCGGCAGTAGGATATGTGTTGTAAATTTCTACCCATTCGGGATTAGTTGCAGGCGCGGCTTCGTTTAGCTTAACCATAGGAGAAATTGTGGGAGTTGTTGTTGGCGTTGCTGTGGCGGTTATTGTGTTTGTGGGTGGTAGTGTGCTTGTAGGAGAGATGGTTGGCGAGGGTGAGTTTGAGTTGGTAGGTGTTATTGTTGGCGAATTATACGATGTTGCAACTCCTATAACGTTCCCTGCGCTTTTTTCTGTATCTAAAAAGTATCCTCCGGAATTTGCGGTTATAAAGACAAACACTCCTAAAATTGGCACAAAAACAAAAATTCTATTTAGATTCACGCTTTTTGCGAAATTAAATAGACTTGAATTTTCTTCCTTTTTCTTTTTGAAAAAAATTTTGATTGCCAAAACGAGCTTGCCAATTTCTCGCAGGAGGTTTTTTAGTTCTTCATAGATTACAATTGTTGCAGGAACAACCACAAGAGCTATAAATCCTTGTGGTGTTTTGGCAAAATCGATCACATGCCCAAGATGTGGTATGATTGCCACAACTTTGCCAACTATATGCTCATATCTCACTTCCCATTTGTCAAAGTCTTCGTTTGCGTCTCCAGAGGTGATGTATATAGTTTGATTGTCTTTAAAAATTTTGAAATTGAGCCTGTGTGTAACAACAGTTTTAGGATCACCGTTTGCAAAAAAAGTGATTATGTCTCCCGGCTGATAAAGTTTGGAATGGAGAGAAAAGATTACGCTTCCTGTTGGTATTGACGGTTCCATAGAGCCTGATTGAACAATGTATGGTTTAATTGTTTTTAAATACCCAAAATGTGAAAGAGTTATTAATGAAGCCGTTGTGAAAAGCAAAATTAAACTTGCGTTTTTGAAAACATAAAAAAAGTTCCTAAAGTATTTCATATTCTGATCTCATAAACTTTTGTGCCTGTGCCTGATTTTTTAAATTTGATATATTGCAATTTTTTTTGTTTTACTATTCTCCTTTTCCCTCGGGCGAAACAAATTTTCGCCCGAGGGGTTTTTGGAAAAACAATCATTAATTAGGAAGCAGATTCGCCCCGGCGCATTTAAATGCCGGATTGTTTCTGCGTTGTTCCACATAAATGGAAACATCCGCTGTCAAGGAGTCGGTTTGGGTATTATTGCCCATTGTCGCCCCGTTACAACTGATAGTGTTTCCAGATATAGTCATTTGTCCAGCGCACCACTGAAGCCCGATGTAATTAGTAACGCCGCCAGCTAAATAATTCCCGTTTGTGGAATCAGCCAGAGCGTATACTTTTCCATTTAGGACATCAGACGCGGGACCTTGTTGGTTTGAGAATAACAAAGGTTCAAGTGTTGGACCTTGCCACTTGTTATCTCCTTCACCCGGATCGTCATTTGTATTGTCATTATCTGAATTTTGCCAACCTGCTTGATTCCCCTGGTCCAACCATGCTGTAAAGTACAGATTTTGAGCAAGTTCGCCCAGTCCTGCTCCAACCGGATCGTTTCCGCATGTTGTGTCGTTGCCGCTTTGCGGGTCAGATTCAGGCTCTGTACATTGATTTTCATCATTTTTAAGATTTTTCATTACAATGCATGCCCAAGCATCATTGTCCAAAACCGTAAGACTGAGCGTATTTTCTCCAGTGTCGCCCGGTTTCACATCTGACAAATTGAAAAACTGATTTGTTGGACCAAGATCGGTTGATGTCCAAGTGCCCGAACAAGTTTTACCTAGAAGTTCAGGCCTTGGATTGTTTGTTTGATCATTATCTTCATCTGCCCAGACATTATTTTTACACACCATTCCGGCATAATGGGCAGTGCTATCAACTTTCAGATCTAGTTGCCCAGCGACTATTTTGTTATTTGTTGACGTTTCTGTATCAGAGAAAAATGCCGATGTTGCTCCGAAAGCAAGGCTACCAACCGCGCCAATTGTTAACAAACTCATTAAAATCTTTTTCATATAAACTTAATTTTTTCACCCCCTTTTTTTTGCTTTGCAAAAACTTTGTCATCATGCCACTTTAAGCTTTTGACTTGGAAGTGACAAAACTGATAAAGTTTTTTAACTTAAGAAAACTTGATAAATTTTTTTGTTCCATTTTGGTTTTGCGTTCATTGTTTTAGACATGCGCTTTTTGCTTTTACTGCATCAATGTCGTAACCGTCAGCGTTGTTTGCGTGAGGAGTGAAATTTGTCGTGTCTATTAAACGCACATATTTTATGGAAGGCAATCCCGAAGGCGCGATATCTAAATCCATAATGCCGTCTCCGCCGGGACCCGGTTCACTTGTTACTGTGCCAATGAAAAAGTAGCTGGCTCCATCAAAACTTACATAAACATCCGCTTTCTCTTCAGGATATGTCGCTCTGCCATTTGTGGCTTCGTAAAAGGTAAGATCAGAGCCTGGTTCGTTAACTATTGGCGATGAAAAAGTCAGAGTAATATACCCTCCTTTTCCCAGTGAGAAAAAGTTTGTTCCTGTGCCGTTTACCCAGTTATTAGGTCCTGTTGCGTTTAAAGGATTTGTTCTATTTGGATCTGTTATTGGATTGCCGTTTTTCAAAGTGCCTTGTTTGGTATTTGCGCTGTCTACTCCGTCGGCAAAAAGAATCCCAGATGGACAATTTACACACTTTTTGATGTTTTTATCCCAAATTCTTCCAGTCAAAGAAACTGGCGGAGCTGGATTGGAGTTGTTTCTGCTCTGAACAGAATAAAATTCTTCAACAAAGCTAAGCGTGTCTCCTTGCGCCCAATTTGTGACGTTCGGATCCAAGTGAAAACTTTGTTTTACAGAAACATTTGTTTGTCCTGACAATTCTCCAAGAGGTATCCAGCAGGAGACGACTTCCGGCAGAAAAACTTGATTGTCTAATGAAATGATTGTTTGGTTGTTTGCTTCAAGATCGTATTTGATGTAGTTTTGTATGTCAAATTTTGGAGTGCCATTTTCTTCTAAGATTTCAGGTTCTGTTTGCGTGCCTTGAGAAGGTAACAGATCTTTTATGTGCATGAAAACATAACCCGAGTTATCTTCTATTCGCAAAGATTTTTCTACTATTTGATTGTCTCCCGGTTTTAAATCATTAATGTTCACAATCGCGGAAGTGTTGTTGCCTCCGTTTAACAAAAGGTCAAAAGATCCAGCAGTCAAAGAGTTTGCCTGCGAAGTTTCTGTGTCAGAAAAAAAAGCCGAGGACAAGCCAAAAGATATGCTTCCTATTGCGGCTATTGTGGCGATGGACAGTAATATTTGCTTCATGAGAAAAACAAACCGTAAATTAAGGGCAAAAACCATCTCAATGTCTCCGTGAGCGGTTGACAGTTAAGAAGCTAAAGCTAACTTATTTAAATCCTGTTTCGGTTTTTGTGTCAACCATATCTTAAATGCGCAAATAAAAGCAAAGTTAGTCATTTGTAGACTTAAAAATATCAATTTATAACATCGTAATGAAAATTATTGGTTGCCATTTGGCTTTTATCTAACTAATATGAATACATAAATTGCCTTTTAGCTATGGTACTTGTTCGCCTTTTTTTGCACTATTTCACTCCGCATCATACCAACAATCAAAAAGCAAGAGTTTTGCATTTTAGCTTTCTTACTTATGTTTTGGTATTTTTGCTTTTGGTTCAAGCCATAATTAGTTTCTTGCCGCAAACGGGGGCTCGTGTTTTGGGGTATGCTTCTCAAATATCTGTTACTGAAGTGATTTCTATTTCTAATCAAAAGCGTGTAGCTAATGGTTTGCCCGAGCTTAAGAATAACCCATTGCTTGCCGAAGCCGCCAGAAAAAAAGGTGAGCATATGCTCGCTAATGATTATTGGGCGCATGTAGCTCCTGATGGGACTCAGCCTTGGTATTTTTTTAATTTGGTTGGATACAATTACAAATATGCCGGCGAGAATTTAGCGCGCGATTTTGCCAATGCAGTTTCTGCTGTTGATGCTTGGATGGCCTCCCCTTCGCACAAGGAAAATTTGCTTTCTCCAAAATACACGGAAATTGGCGTTGCTGTTGTTGAAGGCGATTTAAATGGAGTTGACACCACAATAATTGTCCAGCTTTTCGGGACTCAAGCATCTTCATCCCAATT
>JANWVB010000061.1 GCA_025057695.1 Patescibacteria group bacterium | reverse complement strand
GGTGAAAAAATTGCGAAAAGAAATGTTAATTGCCGCTTACGATCTTAACTTTGAATTAGCGGCAAGCATTCGTGATAAGATTAGAGAAATAGAAGCAGAGTGATCTTCGTGGCTAAATCATTTAGGGAATGGCGGTTTTTTTGTGCATTGTCAACAATTTATGTTGTTTGATTTAGGTAAAGATTTTTGACTTTAAGTTTGAATTCACATATATTTTACCTTTACACTAAAAGTTCATGGAAAATGTAATCAAGATACGCGGGGCAAGACAGAATAATTTAAAAAATGTTAATATTGACATACCCAAAAACAAGCTAGTTGTTTTTACCGGTGTTTCAGGAAGTGGCAAATCAAGTCTTGCTTTTGACACGATTTATGCCGAAGGGCAAAGAAGGTATGTTGAGAGTTTGTCAACTTATGCCAGACAGTTCTTGGGAATAATGGAGAAACCTGATGTGGATTTGATAGAAGGTTTGTCTCCCGCGATTTCGATTGACCAGAAAACGACCTCTAAAAATCCTCGTTCTACTGTAGGCACTGTTACAGAGATATACGACTATTTGCGGCTTTTGTTTGCGAGAATAGGGCATCCTCATTGTCCAGTTTGTGGCAGAGAAATAAAAAGTCAGTCTGTAGACGAGATAGTTAATCATGCGCTTGATATTATTTTGGAATCGGTGAAATCAAGGAAAACTTTTAGATGCATGGTTTTGTCTCCAGTTGTAAATGACAAAAAAGGAGAGTTTTCAAGCCTTTTTGAAAATCTGAAAGCAAAGGGTTTTAGTCAAGTGAGAATTGATGGAACAGTCAAGAATTTGGATGATGATTTTGTGCTTATAAAAACAAACAAGCATACAATTGAAGTCGTTATAGATCGTATTTCAATGACATATAGCGACATTAAGGACAAAATCTATTTACAAAATGTTAGAAGCAGACTTTCTGATTCTATAGAATCTGCCATCAAACTTTCTGATGGGCTTGTCATTTTATCCGAAGTTCTTGACGCTACGCTTGAATTTCCTGATTATCCAAAAAAGACGTTAGATCATCTTTTTTCTGAGAAATTCGCTTGTCCTATTGATAATATTCAGCTTCCTGAAATTGAGCCAAGGACATTTTCTTTTAACTCCCCTCATGGAGCTTGTCCTGCTTGTAATGGTTTGGGAAAGATACTAAAGGTTGATCCTTACTTGGTGCTTCAAGATGAACTATCAATTATGGAAGGAGGGATATTGCCTTTTTCATCTATGTTTGAGCATGACACTTGGTATTCGCGTCTTATTCTTGCGGTATGTGCTGAAAACGATATAAGTATAAAAACTCCAATTGGCAACTTAGAACCTGACAAAAAGAAAATCTTGCTGTATGGCACGGGAGATAAAGAGTACAAAGTAGTTGGCACAAATAAGCAAGGTAGGACTACGCAAATATTTGAGAAGTTTGCCGGGGTTGTAAAAGAGTTGGAGAAAAGACATATGGAGACTGAGTCCGATTGGGCTCGCGCTGAAATAGAGAAATACATGCGAGAAAAAGTATGTGGCGAGTGTAACGGCACCAGGCTTAAAAAAGAAGCCCTTGGCATTACAATAGATGGAAAATCCATAACAGATGTGACAGCTTTTAACGTAACTCTTGCTAAAAATTGGTGTGAAGACCTTTTAATTAAGGATGACAAATTGACAGATAAGGAAAAGAATGTCGCTAAAATGGTTATCAGGGAAATTAGCGAAAGACTGCAATTTTTGATTGCCGTGGGTCTTGAATATCTTACATTGGATCGTGAAGCCGGAACACTTTCTGGAGGCGAGGCTCAAAGAATTCGTCTTGCGAGTCAAATAGGCTCTGGATTAACAGGTGTTTTGTATGTTTTGGATGAGCCAACAATTGGACTTCACCCCCGAGATAGCGAAAAACTTATAGTTACATTAAAAAGGCTTAGAGATTTAGGGAATACTGTAATTGTAGTGGAACATGACAAAGAAACAATAGAAGCAAGTGACTATATTTTTGATTTTGGACCTGAGGCTGGCAAAAATGGAGGGCAGGTAGTTGCAGAAGGAACTTTGGAACAGATAAAGCAAAACGAGAAATCGTTAACTGGTAAGTTTTTAAGCGGCAAGAGAAAAGTGGAAGCTAATTCCTTGCCAAATTTTAAATATTTTAATGTCGAGAATAAATCTGAAAATAAACTAAAAGCGCAAGAAATTAAAATATATGGTTGCAATCAGTTTAATCTAAAAAACATCGATGTTTCATTTCCTTTGGGGAGACTTGTTGTGCTTACAGGAGTTTCAGGCAGTGGTAAATCAACACTTCTTGTAGAGACTCTTTATCCCGCCCTTCAATCCGTGCTTAACTCTAGATACAAAGGGTCGGCAAGTGGATTTAAAAGGATAGAGGGTGAGGAAAATATCAATAAAGTGATTTTGATAGATCAATCACCTATTGGCAGGACTCCCAGAAGCAATCCTGCCACATACACTAAAGTGTTTGATATGATTCGAGATGTTTTTGCTTGCACCAAAGACGCGAAAGTAGCAGGATACAAAAAAGGCAGATTTTCCTTTAACGTAAAAGGCGGTAGATGCGAAGCGTGCGAAGGACAGGGTCAGACTAGGATAGAGATGCAATTTATGAGCGATATTTGGATTGATTGCGAAGTGTGTCATGGAGACCGATACAATTCTCAGACTTTAGAAGTGCAGTATAGGGGTAAAAACATAGCTGAAGTTTTAGCCATGACTGTTTGTGAAGCTATAGAGTTTTTCCATTCTCATCCTAAAATTCTTGCCAAATTAGAAACTTTGTCAGCTGTTGGGCTTGATTACATAGAGCTTGGTCAACCGGCAACAACATTGTCAGGTGGAGAGGCACAAAGAGTGAAATTGGCTACAGAGCTTGCACGTCGAGATACTGGAAGGACTGTTTATATATTGGATGAACCAACAACAGGTCTTCATTTTGCCGATGTAGAGCGTCTTTTGCGTATCTTGAAATTGCTAGTTGCAAAAGGGAATAGCGTTTTTGTTATTGAACACAATATAGATGTTATAAAAAATGCCGACTGGATCATTGATTTAGGTCCAGAAGGCGGTGACAAGGGCGGACAAATTGTTGCACAGGGAACTCCAAAAGACATTGCAATGTCAAAAGAATCCTTCACTGCCAAATTTTTGTCTGACCTTCTGTAGTATTATTTAAATTAGACATGCGTTTTTTGTACTTTGTTTTTTTAGTTTCTTTGTTGTTTTTATATTTGGTAACGCCGAGAAAATTACTTGCTCAAAGCGAAAATTTTGCTGTAGATATCAATTCGGTTTACGAGTTTTTTGAAAATAAAGACGCCAATGTGACGCATCAGATATTTATAGAAAATTTAGATCCGAACTTTACTTCCAAAGCCTACTCTCTAAAATTAACTGGTATAGACTTAAAAAGTGTTAAAGCTTACGAAGGTAAAAACGAGCTTGCGATAACGGTTTTTGAAAGGGATGGCGCAAACGAGATAATGATTTATTTTACCGAAGTGGTTGCTGGCAAAGGCAGAAAAAGAGAGGTAATTCTAACCTATCAATCAGATTCTTATCTAAGCAAATTTGGCGATGTTTGGGATTTATATATACCTTACTTAGAAGGAAATCCAAAAACCAGAAACACAAATGTCACATTGATTATTCCGTCTGAAGTCGCAAAGGAAGCTTACATAACTCCCCATGCATATGAGAAATCGGTTAATTCTACAAATGCCATTTTTTCTTTTACCAAAAATACAGCCTTGGGGAAGCCAATCAGAGCAATTTATGGCAATTCCCAGACCTACGAAGTTGAACTAAATTTTGTTTTAGAAAATGATAATTTTTTCTTTCCGGAAAAAAAGTCTATTGCTTTGCCTCCCGACACTAATAGACAAAAAGTTGCTTTGGTTTCTATATCCCAAGATCCGTCTGAAGCTTTTATAGATAATGATGGAAATTGGATTTATGTTTATGAAGTTGCCCCAAGATCTGTCAAAAAAATTAATGCTAAATTGCGCATTCAGGTATTTTCAGAGTCTTTGAGATCGGAAAATTTTGCATTTCCACCTGTGGATATGCTTGCCAATTTAGCTCATACCAAATATTGGAATTCCAATGATGTTGAAATCCAAAAACTTGCCAAAGATCTAAAAACGCCCGAGAAAATCTATAAGTATGTTGTAGAAACATTGGAATACAATCAAAACGAAACATCATCAACTCGTATTAGAAAAGGCGCCAAAGGAGCTTTGGCAGATCCCAAGAACTCAATTTGTACCGAGTATACAGATCTTTTTATAACTTTGGCTCGAGCCGCAGGAATACCAGCAAGAGAGGTTGTGGGTTATGGTTATTCTGATTATCGTGACAAACAACCTCTTTCTCTGGTTGCCGATGTCTTGCATTCCTGGCCTGAATATTGGGATGAATCAAAACAAAAATGGATTGCGGTTGATCCTACTTGGGAGGACACTTCGCGCCAAAACTATTTTGACGAATTTGATACTCGCCATATTACATTCGTTATCCACGGTAAAAACGAAGTTGATCCTCAACCTCCTGGAATGTATACGGCAAAAGGAGACTCTTATTTATCCAAACAAGTATTTGTTTCATTGGTAAAACCAGTGGAAATTCCCGATTCTAGGCTTGACATTTCATATTCCAAAAATTTTATGCCGAATCTTTTCAAGAGAAGATATGTTGTTAAAGTAAAAAATGAAGGATCGGAAGCAGTTTATCAAACAAGCTTAAATATTTCAGGCGGCATTGACAAAGAAGTCTTGATCAATTCGATACTCCCAAGTTCAATTTATGAATTTTCTTTCGAGGTTGATTATGGTCTTTTTGGGTTTAAAAAACCTCCTGCTACAACAATATCTTTAGCAGACGAAAGCGTTGAAGTGATTCATTCTGTTTGGGATATTTTAATACCGTTTTTCGTTATAATAATTGCTGTTTTTGTTTTATTTACAGTTTTTAGATTTGTTTTTTTCTTCTTTCCAAAAAGAAATTTATCAAAAGTCTATTAAAATGAAATTGATAAATAAGATAGAGAAATTGCCGTTTGAAAAAGTGAATTTTAAGAATTTGGATAATATGGTGGGAGTGTATATATTTTTTGATAAAAATTTAAAAACGCTTTATATAGGTAAATCTAAAAATTTAAAAGCAAGACTTACAAGTTATAAAAGCAAGGGCTTGTTTGGTAAAACAAAAGCTTTGATTGAGCAGGTAAAATATTTTTCTTATTTGCCTGTTAATTCTGAGATAGAAGCTCTTTTGCTGGAAGCTGATTTGGTGAAAAAAATATCTCCTAGATACAATATAGAATTAAAAGACGACAAAAGCCCTTTGTACATACGTATAACTTCAGAAAAATATGCTAGAGTTCTTACTGCAAGAAAATCTGATGAACTTCAGCAAAATGATTTTTTTGTTGGCCCTTTTCCATCTTCGGAAACAGTGAAGAATATGCTTAGAATGATAAGAAGAGTTTTCCCATATTCACAACATACGCCAACCAAAAAACAATGTATTTATGCGCA
Organism: Patescibacteria group bacterium; assembly: GCA_025057695.1. Classification (GTDB taxonomy): domain Bacteria; phylum Patescibacteriota; class Microgenomatia; order UBA8517; family UBA8517; genus JANWVB01. The sequence goes on along the minus strand of JANWVB010000061.1, from coordinate 550 downwards.
AATGGGCTTGTGCAGTCCTTGCCCTTCATTGATTGAAAACACAAATGATGTTGAGATTCGAAAAGAACTCTATCGCAAGTATTTGAATAATATTAGATTTATAAAAAGGTTGCTTTTGGGGAAACTAAAAGGCATTTATTTTGATTTTGATAAAGAGATGCGAAGATATATAGACTTGGAGCAATTTGAAAAGGCAAACGAAGTCAAGAAAAGAATTGAAACCCTAAACTATGTAACTCAAAATATTACAAAACCGAAAGAATATATAGAAAATCCAAATTTCTTAGATGATGTAAGACGCCAGGAAATTGATGAACTTTTAAACATATTGCGGCAATTTATGCCGTGTCTTACGAAAGTAGATAGGATTGAATGTTATGATGTCGCTCATCTGTCTGGTATTTTTCCTACAGCTTCTATGGTTACTTTTGTAAATGGTAATCCAGATAAAAAAATGTATAGAAGATTTAGAATTCAGCAACAAAAAGGTAATGACGATATAGCTTCAATGAATGAAGTTGCTCATAGAAGAGCTCTTCATTTTGGAGAA
>JANWVB010000060.1 GCA_025057695.1 Patescibacteria group bacterium | reverse complement strand
ATAGGAATGCCTATGGTCTTGATTTCTGCCCAAATATTGCATCAAGAAATTGTGTCTGAGTTTAAATAGAAATTAAAGTTTAAATAGGAATTAAACATAATTTCTATTGAGACTTGAAGATAATTTTTTTGATAAGCTTGTTAGAAATCTTATTGTAAGCATTTACATTGTAATGATCAGAATCTAATTTTAGGTAATTGCACAAACTTTACAAATTTTTTTGTTGGTACAATATTTATTTTTTTGATAAGAATGTTTTAATTGCCCAGATCAAACCTATAATGAAAGCTAACAATACTACTCCTATTGCTATTATGTAATTTCTGTTTTGAAAGTCTTTCTTTTCTTGGGAAAGTTGATTATTCTCATTTAAACTGTGAATTTTTGTGGTTGGTGTAACTGTTGTTATGTTTTTATCATCTTTTGTATCTGTGAACCTACTGGAAGAAGGATTGGACTTTGATTTATCAGTATCTTTTGAGTATTGTGGGAAGGAATCGTTTCTGGAAGAAGATTCAGAAACTTGATCTGGTTTGGTTGTCGCAAAGTTTTGAGTTAATCTTGCTCTCAATTCATTGGACCACTCTCCGGGCATGCAGTTATTTATAGGTAGCAATCTGAAATAGTAATTTAATCGTGGGTTTAGATTACCTACATTAAATGTATAAGTTGATTCATTTGCATTGAAATGGGCTCCAAATGTGTACTTGTTTGGTTCCGTGCCGTACACCAAGGCCATTTTATTGAAAGGTTTGCTGTTGGGAACAAAGTGCAAAAGCAGTGAATTTCTGCCTGATTGCAAGGCGCCAAAAAGCCAAACTGGGTTGCCTGATGGTCTTTCACTTGTGCAAATTGTGGCGGAGTTTGATGATGATACTGTTTGACTTGAGTTTGATTGTTGTGAGGATTCGTTTTTTGTTTTGCCAAAAAGTCCAAACACAGAAAACTGGTTGGTACTGCAAATGACTGTGTTTGTTTGTTGATTAACATTGCAATTTTGTAAATTGCTCCAAGCGCTACCCGTCCACCTATAAATAGAAAGAGAACTTTCACTTTCTATATTGCCAAGATCGCCGTCTTGATATGTTATTGTAACATTTATGTTAGAGCTGAAATTTGTTATTTCTGTGCTTTCACTTGTTAATGCTTTTAGATCGTAAAAGTAGTTAAGTGGACTTTTTTCCGTTGGTGATCCGGTTGCGTTTATAACTGAGTTCTTATTTAGTTTATGGATTTGGAATTGAGCTTGTGTCAAATTGTAGTTAGCAGGGATTGATATTTGAATACCCAAATTGTTTTGTTTTAGTTCAAGATTAGTATTAGAATTAGTTGGAGCGATTGCTGTGGTGTAGTTTTCTACTAAAGAATTTCCCAAACAGCCTGTGGTTGTTGATTGTGTTTCTTGTCCTAATGCCGAGTTTCCTGCCAAATCTTCCGACCTTGCTCTTAATGTGTATGTGGCGCATGGGAGAAGAGATGATACTGATGAAGTATGATTTGTTACTCGTGGAGAGATATTTGTTTCAGTATTGCTTTGATTGGTATTTGTTAAACCATAAAGTATCTGGCTTGATGATGGTTCGTTTGTTGTCCATGTGGCGGTGAATCCGGAAGTATTGGGGGAGAATACCGGATTTGTGACAAAATTTGGAGCTGTTTCATCAAGGGTAATTGATTCTTCAAAGTGCACCGACCAGTTATAAAGATTATTGCCATAAAGCGATATAGTGTTGTCGCTATCTCTTAGATTTCCTCTTGCTGATCCTGTGGAATCAGCCCCAGGCCTTGCTCCTGCTGTGCCGGTAAAAGCGTATCGTAGTCTTTGATTTGAACCAGTGGGTGTGCTTGAGAGTGTGATTCTTACTGAATCGTTCCCAAGTAATTGAATGGAACTAATTGAAGGTGGAGTGCCATTGTCTGTGTATTCAAATCCATAGTTAGCTCGTGGCAGAACATTTGTAGTGTCAAATACAAGTGGGGGATGGGGGACATTAAACCGCGTTGTGATTACATTATTTCTTCTAACTACTTCTGCAGGTGTTAATGCTGTGATTGTTTGTCCGTTTAGAACTCTGCTAATTGCTTTGCCATAATATTCTCCAAGCCATCTGTAACCAGTATTTGGAATATGAATATTATCGCTTGCGTAGGTAAAATGGTATCTAGGTCCAATCATATATATGTTTGGGTTTTGTTTTGCGGCTAGATATTGGGCTTGGACTAGATCTGAGCTTGAGTAATTGTAAGCTGTGAAATTGCTACTTTGGTCTATAAACATTGGTATATTGCCGGTTTGTCCTGTGATTTGTTTTATATCGGTGTTGTAATCAGACTGCCATTCATTAAGCATGGATTGGTAGGCAAGTCCGTCCGCAAAATTTGCTGGTCCATGTATCAAAGCAACAGCTGGGACAATTAATCCATAACCTAAACCATTTGCGATAGATTTTGCGTTTGTGATTTGAGTAAGTCCATCAGCATAAGCGCTTGTAGTGCCATTTTTCTTTAATTGCGCGTAAGTAGCTCCCGGTATTGCGTTTCTTGTCACAACCATTCTTCTTGTTCCTCCAGTTAAGGCGGTAATTGTGTTACCGAGCGCGCTTGCCGGTGTTTCTACTGGCGTATTTGGCAAGTTGTCATTTACATCTTCGTTTTCTATAAGTGGCACAAAGGCGTTTTGGGATTGGTTTAATTTTACGTTGTTGTAGGGTTGACTAGTACTAAGAGGTGGAGCGCCGTCATAACCTGTTGCTAAACTTTGTCCTGACAAAAGGACATGATAGTAATTGTTAGGGTAAGGTGTAGGAGTTGGAGTTGGCGTGGGTGTTGCTGTTGGAGTGGGAGTTGGTGTGGGAGTATTTGTTGGTGTTGTTTCGGCAAAAGGTTGATCAGTAGACCAGATTGGTCCGGTAGGGTTGCCTCCAACATTTAAAATCCCATCACTTGGCCCAGTTTGCGCGCCAGAAGTATCATGAGCTGTTGTGCCTTGACCTTCATCAAAATGGTACAGAGCAAGCGTGTTACTATCAGGCGCAAAAGGATGACTAGGTGGAGTAAAGTTTGATGTGTATCTTACAATATTTGATATACGAACTTCGTCTACATACCCATTATAGGAAGGATAACTTGAACCGGCGTCGTGTTTTTCTGCGCCAATTACCAAGTAAGGATCGCTGTTTGGATAACTTGTGGTTCTGTTGTTTCTGTAACTTATATTTCCTGTTGGCCCAGTTCCTATAGCATCTTGGTTGCCGTTAACGAATATTCGCATTTCTCCTGTAGAGGAATTTCTTGTTACTGCAATATGATGCCATTGGTTGTTTGCCACATTGGTTGCGCCGCAAATGGTTCTGTCATTTGATCCGACAGAAACTCCAAACGAAATTACTCCACCATAAAGAGATATTCCCCAGTCTCCATAATCTCCATTTCCGTAAATATCTCTGTCAAAGATTATGTTTCCATTTATCCAATTTGTGTTTGCGCCGCCTGAGCAAGTAGGACTTTGGTTGTTGCTACTGCTTGCTTTCATCCAAAATTCCAATGTGAAATTTTGCGCCACATCCACAGGCCTTTCGGGATTGTCAAGAGCAATTTTCACTCTGTCCAGATCTGGAGCATTGACTCCATTCCCGTAGAAACGAAGCGAATATTTGGGGTTTGATATTGTTTCAGCACCAACACTCACACTTGGCGCGGAAGAGGTATATTTTCTTACCAAAACCCAATCAACTTCTATGTCAGAGATGTCGGTTGTTCCTGAATTTCCTCCCATGAAATAACCAAGCCAAAGATAATAATTTTGGCTTGAACTCCATGTGCTGTAAGTTGATGTTTGAGGATTTGATCTGTTTATAAAAAACCTCAAATTACTTGAATCCAGACTAGTGCCAACAATGTATTTAGTGTTTTGATTAAAGGTGATGTTGAGTATATTTCCTGCACCTGCGATGTCATAACTGCCACTACTTCCACTTGCGGCTAGCCCGTATAAATAAATGTCAAAATTAGGAGGCGCCCCCCTTAGGATATAAGAAAGAGCCGCGCCCGAACTATTCCCTGAATGCGTGTTTTGTTGGTTAGCTATCATAAGACCTGATTGCAAACCAGTGTTTAACCATCGCATTTGAGCTTCAACCATCTGACCTGGTTGATTGCCAATTGTGCTATTTGTATAAACTGCTCCAGAATTTATGGTGATAGCTCCTCCTGAGATGGAGTAGCCGTTTGTTCCATTTGTTGATGACCATTTTGTTGCGTTGAAACTGTTAAACTCGTCAAAGAATATGAAAGTATCTTCTCCAGATGATCCTGCCGCTAAAGAATTATCGCCATAATACATGTAGATTGTTTTTCTTGAATTGGCATTTATGTTTGGAATTTTTACCCAAATTCTTGTGTTTGTTGAATTACAGGAATTAGAATTGCCAGTTTCTATCCAGTAGTTTAAATTGGTACTGTTGTTGGAATCCAGAAATCTAATATCATCGCAGTTTGATTTCATTTTGCTTTGCGAGATTAAAGAAGCTGTGTCTATAGTTACCATGACTTGGTAATCTGTGAGAGCGTTATTGTTGGTAGTGTTATCTATATGAATCATGCGCCTGTATTGTGTATTGCCGGGCGGCGAAGCTTTTGTGAGATGATTTAAAATTAATTGCGAGAAAAAGGCTAGCGATCCTGTTATAAGCAAAATGCTAATTAACTTTATAATTTTGTTTTTTTGCATAATTTTTTTAGATTAACTTAATTTAACAAAAGACTATTATTACTTTACAACAAATCTTTATATTTTTTTAAATTGAGTTATTTCATCTAATAAATTTTAGATGTCGAGTATTCTTTTCAACTACAACAAAAAACATACTTTGTTATTCATTTAAAAATTAGATTTTCAAAAAAAATATTTACTTTTGGATTCCTAATTTGTAGAAAATTGACATAAATTAGTTAAAACCAATCTTTCTTCCTAAATATAATAATCAATGTAAGACAGATACCGAAAGTGGCAGTGACAACAATAGCGAAAGCTTGAGGATGTTCTTGTAGTGGTAGTGCAATATTCATGCCGTATAAACCGCTGATAATCATTGGTATTGTAAGAATTACAGTAAAGACAGTGAAAATTTTTATGATGCGATTTAATTGATTGGTTGCAATAGTAAAATAAGCCTCGCGAATGTTGGTAATAGTTTTTAGGTTAAATTCAGATTGATTAATTAGTTGCTCTGTTGATAGTAGAATATCTTCGACTAAATTTTTATCGTTTTCGTACAAACTTAAATATTTACCTGAAAGGATTTGATTCAAAAACTGGCTAGTTGGCTTGAGATCAGCAAGGAACAAGTTAAGGGCTTCTTCGAACTTTACAAGTTTGATAATATCTTCATCTTTGATTTTGCCCGGGTTAATACTGATTTTGCGTACCTGCCGGTTAAGATCAGTTATGATTGAATAGTAGGACTCATTTATTACAGAATAGAGCTTAACAAATAAGCGAGTTTTTTGGGTTGTAATGATATCACTATTAGGTTTGGTGAGAGTTTGTATGATTTCAATTTTTGTATTACAAATGGTAAGAACGAAATCTTTGCCAATAACAATTAGTACTGGCGATGTTATGATGTTGTAATTTTCATATGTTGCGCCTCGGCCAAAAGCATAAATAACATCGTTTTCTATCTCAAGACGGGGGACTTCAAAAGGATCACAAGCGTCTGTTAGGAGATTGCGGTTGAGTTTTAGTTGATTAGCAAGAATATCAAGTTCTGTCGAAGATGGTTGTTGCACATGGACCCAACAACCAGGACGAAATCCTGACAATGTTTTAAGTTTAGAATCTTTAATGCTACGGTAAAGATATTGGATCATAAGTAATTTGTAACTTAATTATATGTGATTATTTTATGATTGTTTTTGGATATTATATTTTATAGATTACAGGTTTAAGTTTTAACCAAGTTTTATTTGATAGTAGATATTGTAGCGTTGTATTAGAAGTGTAATTGACAAATTTTGATTCTTTGATTGAAGAAAAGAACTTGTTTTAATTGTCTTGAGGATATATTCGAGAAACTAATTACTTAGTGGCATTATCAGCCTTAATTTGAGGTATGCTTTTCTTAAGGCCCTGGTTGGGATGTCAGACAAAGCTGTGAAAATTGCTAACGAAATGACTGTAAAAACACTGCTTGAGT
>JANWVB010000005.1 GCA_025057695.1 Patescibacteria group bacterium | reverse complement strand
GAAAATTGCCTTAGTTGCCATAGGAGAGGCTTTAGATAGTGGAGAAATTCAAGTAATAGACACAAAGAACAACCAAGTTTTGTTTGAAGCCACACAAAACCATTTCTCGATTTCCCCAGAGAAGAACAAAATTTGCGCGATCTCTTCTAACAAAATTATTATGTATAATGTTGAAACAAAACAATCCCAAGAATTAAAAGTTGAAAATAAAAATGCAACTGCAATGTGGAAAGACAATAATATAATAGTCTTTTTCCAAAACTCCGATAAGGGTCCAGAATACTTTTACTTGGATACAAGATCGAATAAAACTTCTCCTCTCATCAAAATAGCTGATCTAAGCAACAGTGGGATTTTTTACATTCAAGGTATAATTGGCAATACTGCTTATGTAATCGACTCTGAAGGAAAAACAAGAAAGATCATCATCGAGTAAAAGATTAAACTCTTCAATAACTTCAATAAAAAGAATTAAATTATCTACTCAATTTTAACAGGCATTATAACGTGAATAAAATTTTTATCTTTTGGATCCAAAAACAAAACAGGGCTTGAAGGAGATGATATTTTCATCTCCAAACTTTCTCCTTTAACAACCTTGAAAAGTTCTTCCAAAAAGTGAAAATTAAAGCCAATAATTAATTTATCATCATATTCACCTACTCTTTTTATAAAAATTCTTTTAGATTGCTTGCCTATATTTGAACTTTCAGATTTCACAATCATTTCATCTTTTTGTATTTCTAAAGTGACAACATTTGAAGAATCTTTGGCAAAAACCGAAGCAAGCCTGATCGCCTGCCAAAAATCTTCCTTGGAAACATCAACGCTCAATTTGGGCTCTTTTGGCAATATTTTCTCAAAATTTGGAAATTCCCCATCAATTATCCGCGACGACAAAATAGAAGAAACGCCGTCAGAAAATATAACCTGCTTGTCATTTTGATCTAAACTAAACAAAAGATCTCCGCTTTGAAAAATCTTGGCAACTTCCGAAAGTGTGTTTTTAGGAACAATTACTTTATCTAAAAAACCGTCAAATTTTTCCAGAATTGTTTTAACTTTTGTGAGCCTAAACCCGTCTGTCGAAACAAAAGAAATACTATCTTTATCAAAAACAAACAAAACACCGTTTAAAACAGGTCTTGCATCGTCAGAAGACACACTAAAAAGAACATTGTCAAAAACACTTTTCATTTTTCCAGCGTCAAATCTTATTGCTTTTTGGGGAAAAGTTGAAACAACTTCCGGAAAATCTCCACTATTTATTCCTGAAATAATAGCTTCGTATCCTTCCTGAGAAATGTTTATCTGCTCTTTTTCAGATTTTAAAACTAAAACACCTTTTGATAAATTAGAGACAATTTCATAAAAGCTTCTTGCAGGAACTGTTATGCTTCCCTCTTCAATTACCTTGGCTCCTATATTAAAGCTAATTGAAATTTCTAAATTTGTTGCTTTTAGGTTAATTTTATTTGATGATGCTGAAATTAAAACATTAGCTAAAATTGGCAGTTGGACCTTAGAGCTTGAAAACCTAGTGCATATTGCAAGTTTTTGCACCAAATCCTCTTGGTTTACTTCAAATTTCATATTCTTTAGGCAGTATAGTTTCTTTATTGCGAATTTTCAATTTTGACTTTTAGAGTTGACAATAATCTTTGTTTGTGTGTTTCATTTTCTTTGTTAAATAAAGTAGCAGTAGTAGTAGGTTTAGTGGATAAGTGGATTAACAGCTTGGATTCAGATTGATTTTAATTGTTTATAACAAACGCTGTTTTTTTGTGGAATAAAATGTGGATAAAACAATTTGTTTTGTGGATAAGTAGATAATTTTTTATTAGTTCACAAAAGCATTTTTTTTATCCCCTCAATATCCCCACGAATATTCACATTGGTAGAAATCAGTTGTTTTATTTTATCCACAGCGTGCATCACAGTGGTATGGTCTCTTCCACCTGTAACTCTTCCTATTTCTTGTAAAGACAAACCAAGCTCGACGCGAAGTATATACATTAATATTTGGCGTGGTAAAACGAAGTTTTTTTGCCTTGAACTGCCTAAAAGAGATCTTTTTCCTATTGAAAAATATTTAGCTATTTTCAGAACAACCTCGTCTGGAGTTAATTTGATATTTATATTTTTTCCCTCATCTTTTTGTGGTTTGCCTAACATTTCAAGAACATAGTATGGAGTTATTTCTATGCCTCTAACTTTTATCTCTGTAATTAATCTTATTAAAAAACCTTCTATTTGGCGAGCAGAATTGGTGTTTGCGGCTATTGTTTGTATTATATCCATATCTAATTCCAGTCCTTTTTCTTTTGATTTTATTTGCAATATTGCGCATCTAAGTTCAAAATCAGGTTGAGCAATATCTACTATTAGTCCTGCTTCGAATCTGCTTTTTAACCTTTCTTCCAGTTTGGCTATTTCTGAAGGCGGACGGTCTGAAGTTAATACCACTTGACCGCCTGAATTAACTAACGCATTAAATGTATGAAAAAATTCTTCTTGTACTGCGTCTTTTCCGGCGATAAATTGTATATCATCAACAAACAAAGCTTTTAACTTTCTATATTTATTGCGAACAGACTGGGTTGTTTTGTTTCTTATACCTTCTACTATATCGTTTGTAAACTGTTCTCCTGTGCAAAGCAAAATATTTGCTTCTATTTGAGATTCTAAAATGGTATATCCTATCGCGTTCATCAAGTGTGTTTTGCCAACCCCTACCCCACCCCATATAAAAAGCGGATTATAGGCGTTTCCGGGATTGTTGGCTACAGCTTCCGCTGCCGCCCAAGCCATCTGGTTTGAAGATGACACTGCAAAATTAGTGAATGTGTAACCTTTTCTTAATCCGCAAGAAGTTGCTTTATTATCAATATTTTCGGTTTTTGCAAACAAATTTTCAAAAAGTGGTGTTGAAGATTCAATTTCTTTTGAAGGAATAGTTTTGTTTGGATCTGTTATAACAACGAATTCTATCTCACAGTGTTTTTGTAATGAGCTTTTTAAGATTTCTTGCAAAAAACCTAGATATCTTATCTCTAAAGTGTTTTTGACAAAACTTGATGAGCAACCTATTGTTAAAAGATATCCAGAACTTGTTTGTGATATAGAAACAAGATGTGTTGGCGCAAACCACGCATTATAGTTTGGCAGTGTGACGCTTACTTTTACTCTTTCCAGAGTTTGTTTCCATAAAGATCTTTTATCAATTTTATCAATATCCATACAACCATTTTTTGTTGAAGAAAAATAAAGAGGCAGAAAATAATCTTATGTACTATAATCTATTAACTTATCAACAATTCGTCTACCCTAAAAATTATATCTTTTGGTTGTTTTAATTTTTAATTGTTTGGTATAATTTGCCTGATTTAAAATTATGACTAAAAGAACTTTTAAGCCAAGCATTGTTAAAAAAGCTAGAAAACAAGGTTTTCGCGCAAGAAATTCGACAAAAAAAGGCAAACTTGTAATGAAAAATAGATTTCTTAAAGGTCGTCATCGCATTTTAGCGTAATTAGTTTTAAACTAGCCTTTAATGATTTCACGAAAGTATACGATTTCAAGTTCTTTCAGAATCGAACTTATAAAAAAAGCAGGCAAAAAAGTTTATTCCCCATGTTTGCGAGTTTCTTTTCTTCCAAATGATCTTGAACATCAAAGGTTTGCGGCTATTGTTTCAACAAAAGTATCAAAAGTGGCGGTTTATAGGAATTATATAAAACGAGCCATAATGGAAGGAGCCAGAAGAACGCTTTTGCAAGATAGATTTGGCGCTGATATAGTTTTTTTTGCCTTAAACTCAAATGCTAAAAAAAATTATGAGGAAATAATTCAAGAATGTCAAATGATTTTAAAAAAAGTGCAAATTTTGTTTAATAAAACAAAACTGCAATCAAATCCAATTATTGAGACAAAGCCTAAGTTTTTTAAAAAAACATATTCACCTCTTAGTCTTGCTATAAAAAAGAAAAAGCGTATAAACTTAAATCAAGTTTAATTTGTTTAATTTTCTGACATGAAATATTTGTCGCTTTTTTTATTGCGTTTTTACAAAGCAATTCTCTCCCCTTTTTTTCAGCTGATTTTTGGCAATGCTTGTAGATTCAATCCAACTTGTAGTGAATACGCGTACAAAGCGATTAAAAAATATGGTTTTCTTTATGGATCTTTCCTGTCTATGAAAAGGGTTCTAAAATGTAACGGTTTTAGCAAAGAATCAGGATTTGACCCCGTTTGCTGATCAAGTTACAATCTGGTTTATTTTGAGTGTTAAATTAATTTTACTTAACTGATTTATGTTTTACTTGAGAGAATTTTATTTTTTAATTTAGAAAAATGGATATTTTTACTTTAATATTTACCCAGCCAATCGCAAACGGACTTGTCGCTATTTATAAACTTGTTGGGAATAATTTTGGTTTGGCAATTATTATATTTACTGCGATTTTGCTTTTAATTACCAGACCCTTAACTAAACCATATATGGATTCAATGAAGAAAATGCGAGATTTAGCTCCTGATATAGCCAAGCTGAAAAAAAAGCATAAAAACGACAATATGAAATTTATTCAAGCTCAAGCTGAGCTTTACAAACAAAAAGGAATTAACCCTTCCGCTGGTTGCTTACCATACCTTTTACAAATAGTTATTTTAATTGCATTTTTTAATTTTTTTACTCACACTTTTTCGTCCGGAAATGATATTAAAGCTAAACTTAATGAGCTTATGTATCCGCCGCTTGTTTTTTCTGAATCAGACGTAATATCAACAAAATTTTTGTATATGGATTTATCCAAGCCTGATTCTCACCCTGTTGATGGTCTGCCTTTTGCGCTTCCGGGAGCGCTTCTTATAGTGGCGGCCATTGTTCAATTCGCTTCATCTAAGATGATGATGCCTTTTACTGAAAATGCTGATTTGGTGGCTAAAAAAACAAAAGATGAAACTGATGATATACAAGTTGCTATGCAAAAATCATTTGTTTACATGCTTCCTGTAATGACAATACTGGCAGGACTTACACTTCCTTCAGGGCTTGCTCTTTATTGGGTTACATTTTCAATTTATCAAATGATTAATCAATACCTAACAAGCGGTTGGGGTGGGCTTTTGCCTTTTGTGAATAGAATTAAATTGCTTTTAAACTTTAAAGATCAAGACAAGCTTTAATTTTAGTTCGATAAAGAGGTTTTTCTTTTGCAAACTTGATTAATAGGATATAAAATACACTTTGATGTCAAATATAAAACAAAACAATTTGCCTGAAGATAAAATTAAAAATATTACTCAGAGTTTGTTGTTAAAATTAGGAGTAAAATCAGGTGTTGAAGTTAAAGTTGAGAATGATGTGTTTTATGTAGATATAGACGCTTTTGATGCGGCAGGTCTTTTAATTGGCAAAAAAGGACAAAATTTACAATCTTTGCAAACAGTTATAAACCTGATTTATAAAAATCAAAATTCTCAATGGGCAAAAATTATTGTCAATATAGCGGGATGGAAGGAAAAAGAAGAACGACGTTTACAAGATATTGCTAATCAAGCGGCGCTTCGTGCGATTGAAACTGGACAACCTCAACACTTGTATAATCTTAATTCAGCGCAAAGAAGAATTGTTCATATTTCACTTTCTCAAAGAAACGATGTGGAAACTTTTTCTGAAGGAGAAGGAACTACCCGTTACCTTGTTATTAGGAGAAAATAAACCCTCTTTTTTAATTTATATTCTTTTAAGGTTTAGTTGTATACAAGCTGTTGCCACTTGGGACTTATTGATATTTGTGTTAGTTTTATTTTATGGATCGGGAAGTTAAGATTATACAGGTTTTTTCCGATGGTGGATCACGTGGTAACCCGGGGATGGCGGCATGCGCCTTTGTTGTGTTTGTTAACAATGTAATCTTTCACCAAGAATCTAAATACCTAGGGTTTACTACAAACAACGACGCTGAATATCAAGGATTGATAATGGCGTTAAATTTTCTTAACACTCTTGATTTGTCTGATTACCAACAGATTAATATCCATTTGGATTCTGAATTGATTGTAAATCAATTGAATGGGAAATATAAAGTCAAAAATCAAAAATTAAAAATTCTTTATGAAAAAGCTATTAATTTAATTAATAATTTGGGTGTCAAGGTACAAATAATACATATTCCAAGGAGTAAAAATTTTTTATCCGATAAGTTAGTAAATGCTCGATTGGATGGGATAATTTAAAATCAAGATAAACAGGACCCACCTGCCCTATAACGCTAAAATATAGGGGAAAGAACCTAAATGTACCGTTCCGATTCATTATATATTTCTTGCTTAATTATTTAATCTTCTTTAGCATAAGTTATAATATGAATAACCTTCCTTATTTGCCCAAGTTATACGTATATACAGTAGATGAGACTTTATATTTTTTATTAAAAACACATTTTCAATTATTTGATTGTTTTGTTTCTAACTATCATCTAAATTCTGATTTAACAGATGTTCGTTATTTTTTGCTTGATTTACGATTTGAAGACAAGAAACTAAATGTAAAAGATTTACTTGACTCTTTACATTCTCACAAAATTAAAACAATTGTTATCTTGCCCGAGTATCAAACACCTGAGAATATAAATTATTTTAAACAAGTGATTGATATTAGTCTTGAATATAGATTTTGTTTGGTTATTGCGGGAGTGGTTGTGAATGGGAACAACGGAGTGCTTTTAAGGAGTAAAACTTATAATTATTATTTTTCAAATATAAACAAAGTTGTTTCTTATGATTTTTTAATTTCCTTTTTTGAAAAATGTTTGTTTTCACTTTCTTATCAACAAAAAATTTTTGAGGTTGGCAACAATGTTTTAATTGATGATTATAATTTAAAAGACTATTTAGTAAAAACATCTTCGCTTTTGAATGATGTTGTAAATTATGTTCCAGATACATTTTGTTCGTATCATGATTTGAAAAGATTACTTCTAAAAAATTATTCTTCCATTTTCAGCGGGGCCGAGAAAAAGGAATTGTTCAAACAATCTCAGAAATTTAAAAAAGAGAATCAGGCAGACAATGATTATGAGAAAAATTCTCAAGAATTAAATCCTATTTTTAACAACAAAAACAAAATAAAGTTCTTTTATTTAAGAAACAGTTTTAAGAAGTTTTTATTCTGGTTTGGATTTGTAGTTGTTGTGTTTTTTATGATTCCTTATTTTATTTTTTCTATAACTTATTTGACTGCTTATTTTCATACGAAAACAGACTCAGAGGATATTGAGATCTTAAATAAAAATTTAACTGTTTTAGGTTACTATATAACTAAAAAGTACACCGAATTTCCCAATTTAAGATTTTTGTATAAAGATTTTAGCGAATATTATTACTTTTTTGATAAGTATGTTTTTATAAATTACCAAGAAAAAAAAATACGAAAAAGTTTAGCTTCAACGTTTGAAAATTTTGCTATCGATCCGTTCGCGTTTGAAGAGTATGTAAATGAACTAGTTTTATTTGAACGCAATCTTAAGTTTTTATCAGCTGACTATAATGATTTGTCCGAAGACAAAAAATTTGCCTTAGATTTTTTTATTGGTCCGAAAGTTAAAAATATTGAGATGGTTTCAATATTAAAAAACATATCAGTTGATCTTTTAAAATCTATAAGAGGGGACACAAACTCACAAATCGCAATTGTTTTTGCAAATAATAAAAAAATTTTGGGTTTTGGTGGAGAAATTGAAAAAGTTGCAATTATTAATTTGCCTTATTTTAATAATTCTGTTGAAGTTTGGGAAGGAACCGAGTTGGCGGAGAAAACTCTTAGTGATGCCCAAATTGATCCTCCTTATTCGTTGTCCGAGTTTAGCAACAGTTTGTCTTGGAATTTAAAACATGCTATGTGGAATTTAAGTTATGATCAATCTTTCGATGTTTTATATAAGCTCATAAACGAAAAAGGCAAAGAAAGAATAAATAATTTGAAACATATATTTTATGTAGATGTTAATTTTTTGAAATCCATAGGATTTGATTTAGAAAAGAATAATATTCATTCGCAAATTGGTTTACTAATTGGTGAAAAAGAAGTGGGCGAAATATTGGTTAAAGCTTTTAGACAAAAACAAATTATGTACTGGAACAAGGATTTATGGTTGCAATCAGAAAATAAAAACGCGCTTTTTATAATTGATGATCATAAATGTGAATTTTGCCATAAAGATTTGCTTGGTGTTTTTGAATCAGCAAGAAGAGAAAGAGATCAGATGATTAAAAATGTGAAGGTTGAAATATCTTTTCAAGAGGGAGTAATAAAGCATAAATTGATTTATTTTGTTGAAAAAAACGCACCTGAACTTTTAAGAATTTTAGTTCCAGCGAATGTTGGAGTTGGCAAGGTTTTGTTAATTGGACAGTCAAGTTTTCGTGAGATATTTCCGGTTATTGAAGTTGACGATAAAGGCAAAAGTATTATTGTTACGCGAGATGAAATTAGAGACGATACTAAACAAATTGTGTTTATGTGGGAGTCGGGCTATAAAGCAAATGCGAACGAATATCAATTACTTTTAAAGCACCAAACAGGAAACCAAGTAAAATACACAATTAATTTATCTTTGCCGTCAAAGGCGTTGATATCAACAAGCGATTTTGTATTGACTGACAATGGAGAGTATACTTATAATACAGTGCTTTTGAGAGATATTTTGCTTAAATTAGAATTTCACAAAAATGAATAAGCCAAAACTGCAAGCTTTAAAAAGAGAGATTTTTGGAAGGAAAGTTAAAAGTTTAAGAGAGAAAAACATTATTCCTGCAAATGTTTTTGGGGATAGGGATTCATCTTTGGCAATTTCTGTTAATTTAAAGGATTTTAGGAAAGTTTATGATGAGGTTGGCGAAACAGGGTTAATTGATTTAGTGATCGAAAATTCAACTCTCCCTGTTTTGATTAACAATATTTCTTTTGAACCGGTTTCTGGAAAGATTTTACACATTGATTTTCGTCAGGTAAATCTAAAAGAAAAATTAACAGCCAATGTGCCTGTTGAGCTAATAGGTGAGTCTCCCGCAGAAAAACAAGGGTTAGGGACAGTTGTTTCTTACTTAACAGAGATTGAAGTTGAAGCACTTCCTTCAGATTTGCCTGAAAAATTTGTTATCGATGTGTCAAATTTATCCGAGGTTGATCAGTCGATTTACGTAAAAGATATCAAAACAGATTCGGATAAAGTGAAAATTACACTAGATCCTGAAACAATTGTTGTTAAAGTTGAGGAGCAAAAAATGGAAGAAGTTTCAGAAGAAGCTTCATCTTCAGAATCTCAGGATGGAGCTAAATCAGCAGAAAATACAAAAGAAGAATTACAAAGCCAAGATTCTTAGAAAAGTATGCAACAAATTTGGTTGTGTTTTATCTTGATGTAATTGCTCCTAACAAAGATTTTCCTTCAGCGCTGTTTGGTGATATCGAAATGACCTTGTTAAGTATCTCTTTTGCTTTTTCATATTCGTTGTTTTTTATGTAAAGATTTGACAATCTTATTAATCCAGGTATGTATGTTTTATTTACACTTAAAAATTCTTCCCAAAAAAGTATTTTATTTGTAATTAATTGTTTTTGTTCTGTTAGCAGATTTTTTTCTTGGTTTGAATTTTTAATACATAAAAAGCATTTAGGAGGGTTATCGGTAAGCAAATACATTAAATTTAGAATAGTTCCTAATAAGAAGAGAGAAACAATAAAATTTCTTCTTAATTTAAGATTTATCTTTGACATAAACTAAGTAATACCAAACTAAAATTTTTGCATCAAGGGCAAAAATTGCTTAACATAAATTGCAGATTAATATGAGAAAATTGTTTAACACAAATCGATTTAAGCCAAACTTAACAAACATATCTCTTTTAATTCTTACTACTGTTTCCTTGTTAAGTTTGTTGCTTTTTGTTAATAACTTATCTCAAAACAAAAAAGAAAGTTTAAATAAAGTTGGCACCAATCAATTTATAAGTAAAGATAAACTTACTAGTGAACAAGAAGAAAAAATGCCAAATTGGATCATATACAGAAATAGCGAGTATGGTTTTACTTTTAAAATACCACCGTTTCTTTCAAAAGAGGAAATAAAGAACCAAGCCCACTATGAAAGTTTTATTAAATTTAATAAAAACCAATTTTCTTTTGGGGATAGTGTGTACGTTGGAGTTACGAGATTAACTCTTGATGACGAAGTCGAGAAAGTTACTAGTTTGATTAAAAATCAAAGCAAACAGGATCCAAATTCAGAAGAAAATCTTGATGTTTTAGGTGCAAATAAGGCAAAAGCAATTAATTATCTAGCAACTGAGAGCACGGAAGCGATGGCGGTCTTTTTCGCACAGGGGAACAATGTGACTATATCCATAAGTTCGACTCCTGATCAAATTGAAGTGATAAAAGAATCTTTCTCTTTTTTTAATTAATTTTTTGGCCAAGAAGAATTAATTAAAAGGTTATTTTTACCCGAACTATTTTTGTTTATTTCTTGCCAAATAGTTTCAGTCACAAACGGCATAAATGGGTGAGCTAGTTTAAGCGATATGCTAAGAACATATTCTAGCACAGGTTGCGCTTCAACTTTTCTTAATTTTGACTTTTCTAAATAGTCATTTGCAAAATCTTTCCAGATAAAGCTATAAATTCTTTCTGCGGCTTCATTTAAACGATACTTATCCAACAGTTTTGTAACTTTTTTTACAGTATTTGTAAGTTTTTGTAATATTTCTTTATCATCGCTGTTTTTTGTTTTTGGTTTTAAAATTTGAAACTTGTAGTTTGATTTATTTGGTATGTTTGCCAGAACAAAACGACTTATGTTCCATAATTTATTACAGAAGTTTCTTTGCCCTTTAATATTTTCTTCTGACAAAGATATATCATTGTCCAAATTTGCCCCCCAAATAAGCCCCATTCTTAAAGCATCCGATCCATATTTTTCAACCATTTCAATAGGATCAATCACGTTGCCTTTGCTCTTGCTTATTTTTATTCCGTGTTTATCTCTTACTAAGCCATGGACAAGGACAACTTTAAATGGTGGTTTTTGAGTTTCATAAAAGCCAAGCATTATCATTCTAATTATCCAAAAAGGGATAATGTCATATGAAGTATTCATAATTGTGGTTGGATAGAAGAACTCAAAGTCGTTTGGATTGGTTGTTTTTAGTGTCGCATAAGGCCATTGTCCAGAAGAAAACCATGTATCAAATGTGTCTTGGTCTTGGATTAATTTGTCGTGTTTGCAAAAATGACAATTTTGTGGTGCCCCTCCGTTTGTAATAGTCCATTCAAGGCATTTTTGGCATCTAAAGGCAGGTATTTGAATGCCCCAAACTATTTGACGACTTATATTCCAATCACGCAAACTTTTAAGCCAATTTTTAGCAAACTTTTCATACTTGCGGCTTGGGAAAACTATTTCTTTGTCTTTAATTAATTTGATTGCTTTTCGAGATAATTCTTTCATTTTAACAAACCATTGCTCTGAAACTTTAGGTTCAATAGTTCCTTTGCACCTGTAGCAATGTCCAACAGTGTGAGTTATCAATTCTTTTTTGATTAAATATCCTTGAGTTTCAAGGTCTTCTACCACTTTCTTGCGAGCTTGATTTGCTTTTAAGCCTAAATATTCAACCGGGCAATTGGTCATCTTGCCTTGATCATCCAAAACAGAAATTATTGGCAGTTTGTGCTTGATACCAATGTCAAAATCGGTTGCGCTGTGAGCTGGTGTAATTTTAAGCGCTCCTGTTCCAAAATTAGGATCCACTAATACATCTGCGATAATTGGCACCTCTCTTTTTATGATTGGGATAACTGCTGTTTTTCCAATTAAAGAAGTGTGTTTTTTGTCATTTGGGTTGACGGCAACAGCAACATCGGCAAATATTGTCTCA
This sequence comes from Patescibacteria group bacterium, assembly GCA_025057695.1. Taxonomy (GTDB): domain Bacteria; phylum Patescibacteriota; class Microgenomatia; order UBA8517; family UBA8517; genus JANWVB01. The sequence goes on along the minus strand of JANWVB010000005.1, from coordinate 14,032 downwards.
GGACGAGTTGTCGCGATGTTAATTACTCCGTAATTCAGATGATAAATTTCGTCTTCTGTTTCTTTGTAATCAACTTCCAGCTCGGAAAAATTTGTTCCGCAATATGGACAATAATTTACAATTCGTTTGCCTCTGTAGATATATCCTTCGTCGTAAAGTTTTTTGAAAGTGTTTAGCACAACTTGGACGATATCCGGATCTAATGTAAATTTGTGCCTGCTCCAGTCGCATGATGCGCCAAGTTGTCGTAATTGATTATGCATGGTTTTTGTGTTTGTTTGCACATATTCCATGATCATTTTATAAAGAGTGTTTCTGTCAAAGTCGAAACGTGATTTTCCCTGTTCTTTTAGTCTTTTTTCAAAGACAAATTGAGTTTCAATGCCTGCATGATCAGATCCTGGCAACCAAAGTGTGACTTCGCCTTTCATTCTGTGATAACGGATAAGTATGTCCTCTATAGCAACAAATCTTGCGTGTCCTATATGAAGCGGATCATTTGCATTTGGAGGTGGCATTATTATACAAAACGGTTTAGCAAGCAAACGTTCGTTTTTAGATTTTGGAACTATTGGCGAAAATGCGTTAGATAGCTCCCACAATTGATAAATTTTTGACTCGTACTTTGTATGGTCGTATGCTTTTTCCATTTTCAAATAATTTCTACTTAGGTGAAAGATTTATTGAATTTTAGCAAAACCCACCATTGGCCATCTTGGAGAGACGGAGGTACCACCAAAGGCTTGTACTCAATTTTTTATGCTATAACGGGCAAACCCGCTGTGCTTAAGTTTCAATTCAGCGCAGAGCAAAAAACATTTAAGCTTATTAAACTTAAATGTTTAATGGTTTAGGGACTAACTAAACCACTCGCCTTGAAAGACGAATGCATTTAGCGCTATTTTAACACAAAAAATAAAATGTAAAGATTTAAATTTTTTTGATTAAATGTTGTTTTTTAATGTGTAGAAAAAGTATTTTAATTAAATCTATTGATATTTTTTATAATTCATCTTTTATAAATTTTTGTATTTCTAAACTTAAGGTGCCTTCTCTTATAATTTTTATTTCATTTGAGGTTAAATCAACAATGGTTGATGGTGGCACATTGGGTAATTTACCACCATCTAAAACTAAATCAACTTGCGATAAATCAAGAACACTGGCAACTTCCTCGATAGAATAGGGTGTTTTCTCTCCTGACCTGTTTGCCGACGGAGTAGTATATGGAAGTTTTAAGTGTGAACTTAACATTTTGGTAACATTGCACTTTGGTATACGTATACCAATTGTTTTTGTTTTGGCTGTTAAAATATCCGGAATTAAGTTTTTCTTAGTTAAAATAATAGTTAGTGGTCCCGGTAGAAATTTGTCGTAAAATTTTCTTGCCAATCCATTTGTATATGCTATTTTTTTAATCATTTTCCAGTTTTTTACTACAACGTGTGTTGGTTTGCTAAAATCTCTTCCCTTTAACTTATATAGTTTTTTTATTGCCTCTTCTTCAAACGCGTTAACTCCAATTCCGTAAGCGGTGTCGGTTGGGTAAACTACCACTCCTTTGTTTTCTAAGACACAGGTGGCTTTGTGGATAATTTGTGGATCGGGATTTTTTATATTAACTTTAATAATTTGCATTTTTAATTTAATTACTTTTCTCCAGCAATTGTCAGGCTTGAATTTGCATTTATAAGTTTCCATTGCGTTGGTTTATAGTTAAAGTATGCGCAGGCCGCAATTGGTGCGGCGTTGTCGGTTGAATATTTAGGTATCGGAGCAAAAAATTTTACATGTGGATAACTTGTGGAAATTTGATTTACAAACATTTCTCTTAGGCGTTTATTCGCCGATACGCCGCCTCCTATGATTAATGATTTTGGTTTGTATTTTTCAATTGTTTTAAGTGTTTTGTAGACAAGAGATTCAACTATTGCCTCTTGTATTTGTGCCGCCAGTTCAGATTTTGTCATTTTATTGTCTTTGTCTTGTATTTTTCTTAACACAGCAGTCTTTAATCCGGAAAAACTAAAATCAAAATTTTTACTTTCGATCATAGGACGTGGGAAGAGATTAAGTTTGTTGTGTTTATTTTGAGGTATTGACAAATATTCATCTGCTAATTTGGATAAATACACTCCTCCAGGATAAGGTAATCCTAACAATCGTGCTGTTTTATCAAATGCTTCGCCGGCCGCATCGTCTTTTGTTCCTCCAATCCATTCAATTTTTCCGTGATTTTTCATATAAACCAAATCAGTGTGTCCGCCGCTAACAACAAGAGCTATTGCCGGCAATTCAGGCACGCTATGTCCTTTAGGTTTGTGTATGTGTGAATTTGTTGTTTTGTACGGTGATGTTGCACTTTCGGTTATCCAGTTTGCGTATATGTGTGCCACTAAGTGGTTTATAGGAATAATTGGTTTGCCTGTCACAAAGGCAATTGTTTTTGCAGTTTCAACACCAACTAATAAAGACCCAATTAATCCGGGCCCTACAGCAACAGCTATGGCATCGATTGTGGAATTTAAAATTTCAGAAATTTGCCTTTTTTTTGTTTGATTGAATTTTAACTTTAAGGTTTTAGATGTTTCTTCTAAGCATTTCTCAAGCACAGGAATAATATATTCTATTTGTTTTCTTGCGGCTTGTTCGGGAATAATACCTCCGCTTTTAGCATGTAAGTCGGAGGATGTGGCAACTATATTACTAATAACCAAAGTGCCGTTTTCGACCACCGACACACTTGTTTCGTCGCATGTTGTTTCTATTCCTAAAATTCTCATAAGCTAAATGAAACAAAAAAAGGTTTGTGAATTTGGTATTGGAAATATTGATTTTAAGTTTCTAGTTTAACTGTTTTGTGCCTTTCATAAAAACAGCTCCCCATGGGCGATAATTAGATACAAAAGTAGTTTTTACCGGCTCTTCGTTTGGTTTGGTTACCGTGTAATCAAATACGACTTTTGCGCCCCATGCTTTATGTTCAATTTGTTTTATTTCTCCTATTGGCAAATTTGGATCATCTATGTATAAATCTTCAGGCGGAGGAGAAGAACCTTTAATAACAGGTTTTGTTAGTTCAACAACCCTGCCATCTTTGGTTCCATAAAGATCAAATGTCAAAGTTTTTGATTTTGCGTCAAACAAAACCTGCACAAGGATATGATGTTTTGTGTCGTTTTTAAATTTAAAGTCTGTGGTTGGCGCAAAAACAGTTGCGTCAAGTCCAGGAGGGGAATCTTGTTCGTAATAACCAACTCGGTAGGAGTGATGAGACCTTTCAATTATTGGTAGTCCGGCGTTTAATACTGCTCTAAATAATGTAGTGGAGACTTGGCATACTCCTCCTCCGTCTCCTAAAATTGTTCTGCCATTGCGAATAATATATGCTTGCTTATATCCGGTATATTTTGAAACATCGCCCAAGATACTGTTAAAAGACAATGTTTCCTCTGGCGCTATAATTATTCCGTGAAATTTTGAAGATGCAAGTTCTATATTGTGGATTCTTCCAGGTATTGATCCCTTAAATGAGGATTTTCCTCTGCCAATAAGTTCTTTTATCCCAAGACTGTTTGTGTTTTCGGTTTTAATGTCAGCTTGTTTTTTTTGCAACGGAATTGATGTGGTTAGAGATTTTTCCTCTGAAGATTCTAATTGCGAAATTAGTCTTATGATATCTTCTGCAAGCAACTTTTCTATAACTATATAACCATCTTGTGAAGGTGTAAATTTCACCACTTTTCCATTTTCTATTTCGAATATTGCGTTTTGCGGATTTTTGTTTAAAACTGGAACGACATTTTCTTGTATGTAATTTTCTATTTTTTTTAAGTCATATTTTTCATCAAATCCCAAAAAACTGACAAGTTCACTATCTTTTATAACAATTTTTGTGTCTTCGTTTAATAAAATGACACTTTTTCCTATTAGTTTTTGTCCGGTTATGATGATTTCTTGTTTTTTGTTTTCGCCAATTCTGAGATCAATTGTTATTGGTTTCACTTTCACTGGTAGCAAACTGCCCGATTTAATGTTGTTCACAAGATTTTCATAAACTTCTTGTTTGTTAAAAGTTGTTCCTATCCCCCCGTCTTTGATTTTTATAACACTATTTTCCAAATAAAGAGTGGGACTAATTGGCTCAACTGTTGACTGGTTGTAGACAATATCTATAAACTTGTTTAAGGAATTTTCATCTAGGGAATAGGAAATATTGTAATTTTGGTGATTTTCCAAAGAGATTAGGCTTGTTTTTATCGCATTCCAAAAGCCTTTATTTTTTTGTGAATTTAAGGCATTTTTAACAGATAAGTCGTAATTTATGTTGAGATTTATTTCTTCTTTTGAGATTGTGTATTTTTGCTCATCAACCAAAATAGTTAAGTATTGTTTGTTTTGATAATATTCTTCAATTTTTTTTACTGCTTCTTCATAACTTAAATTGCCAACATTTACATTTTCTATGTAAGAATTTGGTAAAAAGTAAGATGAGGTGTATAAATTAACATAGAAAACTGCCGTTGTTACAAAAATAATAAAGAAACACAAGGAAAACAAGATTGGAAAGATTGTGTTTTTGGTTAATATTAATCTTGATTTTTTCATGCTCAAATTGTAGCTATTTTATCTGAATACTTGGCTATAATGAATATGGTAAGATTACTATTGCATAGGCTTATTTGTTTAGATTTTTTATTTTTATAGTTTTTAACTAAATTATATGGACGATCAAAACAAACAAAACGCGCAGAATAATTTTTTTCCCAGCGACGATCCTCCTGTCAATGTTGGAGCCAATTTCGCTAACCATCCAGTTGTGGCAGATTTTGACACGGGAGCAAGTTTGCTTTCAGGTGTTGAAAGTGTAAAAAATGTTAATGAAAATTTATTGTCTTCTTCGCAAACAGTTTATCAATCAGTCGGTACAAATGTCCAACCAGATCAGCCAGTTTTTTTGGAGAACAAAACGCAAGCTGATATTTCAAACGATACAAGTGATACGAATAATGAGCCATCTGTTAGTCAAGAGAAAGTTACTTTAGGGAATGATGTGTCTAATAATTCTGACGACTTTTTGGTTAATCAGGAAGGTAAAAACTTGCTTGATATATTAGAAAAAAAAGTTCAGCAAGATCAAAGTGTATCAAATTTACCAAGATTTTCTAACGATTCTAGTAATTTGATCGAACAAAACAACAGCCAAGCAGATAGCGCATTGGATGTCAACGTACCCAGTTCTTTAGACGTTGGTCTTGATATCCCAATTAAGGATAGCAACAAAGAAATAGAAACAAATTTGGCAGATTTACAGTCAGGTTTTAACACCAATCTTCCTCAGAATAATCTAAAAGAAGGTTTGCAAAGTGAAAACATTCAACAAGTAGCTCAATCCGGACCTCCAACACCCCAAGCTACTGATTTAATGACTCAAAAGTCTACAAATAGACCATTTCCGAAATTTGTTTTATTTGTTTTATTAGGTTTTGTTTTGGTTTTATTTGTGGCTGTAGTTGGTTTTGTTTTATACAGAAACTCTGGTCAGACAAAAACTGTTGGCGATGCTGGAAAGATAGTTTGGTGGGGGCTAACAATGGACGAATCAGTTTTGTTGCCATTAATTGAGCAATTTGAAAGCGAAAATCCTGGTGTTGATGTTACTTACATCAAACAGTCCCCAAAAGACTATAGGGAAAGATTGATAAATGCCCTTGCGTCTGAAAAAGGTCCTGACATTTTTGAAATTCACAACACATGGCCAGTTATGTTTACTCCGTATTTATCTTCGTTGCCTGAATCAGTAATGACAAAGAGCCAATTTAACTCATCTTTTTATCCTATAATGACTTCGGATTTAGTTACAACAAAAGGTGTGATTGCCATGCCGCTTGTTTATGACGCTTTGACTTTGTACATTAACACCGATGTTTTTACAGCCGCGTCTCTTGAGCCACCTAAATATTGGAGCGATTTCCAATCATTAGTTGATAGTGGTGTATTGTTTCAAGTTGATCCTCAAAGCAAAAAAATACTACAGTCCCCTGTAGCTTTTGGAATCACTGGCAATGTTGACTATTGGCCTGAGATTATTGGGTTAATGATGTACCAAAATAGGGTTGATTTTTCCAATTTAGACTCTCAACCAATGATTGATGTGTTTAATTTTTACAAATACTTTCATGAAAGTAGAGGTGTATGGAACTCAAGTATGCCAGATTCCACAATTGCTTTTTCTAAAAACCAACTAGCTATGTACTTTGGACCAACAAGAAAGGCTCAAGAAATTGTGCAAGCGAATCCAAATCTAAGGTTTAAAACAGTTCTTTTACCGCAAATCCAGCCTGAAAGGCCAACAGATCCGGTTTATTCATATGCTACATATTGGGTGTATAGTGTTTACGAAAAAAGCGCCAATGTTGATATTTCATGGAAGCTTCTTAAGTTTATGGCAAGTGAAGATTCTTTAAGAAAACTTAATCAAATAATGGAGTCGCAAGGCAAGTTGCCTGTTTTAACTTCAAGACCAGATCTAAATTTGATTTATGCTGATCATCCTGTTTTAGGATCTGTGTTTGCTTTGGCAAAAGACGCCAGAAGTTGGTATTTAGCTGACGAAACACACGATGGTGCAACAGGAATTAATACTCAATTAAATAAAATTTTTGAAGAACGAATGTTGAATAGGGATGCGGCATTTAATTCAAAAGTGGTTTCTTTGCTGGCTCAATTTGGCATAAGTCCAACGCGTAATTTTAGTTCAAATTGACCTCTTGACAAAAAAAAATAAGACAAATACAATACCAATTGTCTACAGGAATTGCTAAACTTGCTTCAAGCAATTCCTTTTACTTAAACAGTTTGAGTTGTAAGTTTTAGGGCTTATGTCAAAAAACAAGGTTGAAAAAAAGCTTAACCTAGTGCCAACATCAGGATATTTGATAATTGAACCTGTTGTTGTTGAAGAAAAAACTGCAGGGGGAATATATCTTCCTGATAATGCAAGTAGTGACAAGCCACAACAGGGGACCGTTTTAGCAGTTGGACCTGATGAAATTACTGATAATGGTGTTAAAAAATCATCTCCTGCAAAAGTTGGTCAAAAAGTGGTTTACAAGAAATGGGGAGGCAATGAAGTAAAAATTGATGGCAAAGAATATTTGTTTGTAAAATTTGAAGATGTTTTGGCGGTAATAGCCGATTAAACATCAAAAATTTTGACTAGATTGTTTTAATTCTTTTTAGTTTAATATTAAAATAAAAACTAAGTATGGCAAAACAACTCAAATTTGGCGATGATGCAAGACAAGCTTTGTTAAAAGGCATGGATGTGGTTGCCAAAGCGGTGGTAACCACTCTTGGTCCAAAAGGTAGAAATGTTGCTATTGAAAAGAAGTGGGGGTCTCCAAATATTATTCATGATGGAGTTACTGTTGCGAAAGAAATTGAGCTTAAAGATCCTTTTGAAAATATGGGAGCTCAACTTATTAAAGAAGCTGCAAACAAAACTAATGACATATCAGGAGATGGCACTACAACTTCAACTCTTTTGACGTACCAAATGACTCTTGCTGGTATGAAAAATATTACGGCTGGCGCAAACCCTATGATTGTCAAAAGAGGTATAGAGAAAGCGGTTAAAGCTGTTGTTGACGGTCTGCAAAAAACAGCAAAGCCAATCAAAGGCAAGGATGAAATTCAGCAAGTAGCAACTGTGTCTGCCGGAGATGCAGTAATTGGAGCTACAATAGCTGAGGCTTTAGAAAAAGTAGGTAGAGATGGTGTTGTTACTGTCGAGGAAGGAAAAGGTTTTGAAATAGAAATTGAGTATAAAGAGGGAATGGAGTTTGATAAAGGTTATGTATCTCCGTATTTTGTTACCAATGCCGAAAAAATGGAAGCCGAAGTAGACGATCCTTACATACTTTTAACAGATAAGAAAATTAGTTCCATTCAAGATCTTCTGCCATTTTTAGAAAAGTTTGTTAAGGTTTCCAAAAATTTAGTAATCATAGCAGATGAACTAGAAGCTGAAGCTTTAGCTACTTTAGTTGTGAATAAGTTAAAAGGTACGTTAAACGTTTTGGCAGTTAAGGCGCCAGGTTTCGGAGATCGTCGAAAAGAAATGCTTGGAGATATTGCTGTTTTGACTGGTGGAACAGTGATTACAGATGATTTAGGGCGTACTTTTGAATCTATAAAAATTGAAGATTTAGGTAAAGCAGACAAAGTTTGGGCGGATAAAGACAATACCAGAATAATTGGAGGCAAAGGAAGCAAGTCTGATATAGATGCTAGAATCGCTCTGATTAAAAATCAAATTAAATCCACAGATAGCGATTTTGATAGAGAGAAGCTTGAAGAAAGGTTAGCAAAACTTTCTGGTGGAGTAGCACAAATAAATGTGGGAGCCGCTACTGAAGTTGAAATGAATGAAAAGAAAGAACGTGTAAAAGATGCTGTTGGAGCCACAAAAGCCGCTATAGAAGAAGGAATTCTGCCTGGTGGTGGTGTTGCGCTTTTGCGCATGAGAAAAGTTCTAGACAATCTAAAAGCTGATAATTCTGATGAGCAAGTAGGCATTGATATTGTTAAAAAATCCCTTGAACAGCCCGTGAGGTGGCTTGCTAAAAATGCGGGGGAAGATGATGGATATGTGCTTAACAAGATTCTTGAATCTGATGATAATGATTATGGATACAATGCTCTTACGGGTGAATTTGGATCTATGACCAAGTTTGGTCTTTTAGATCCAGTCAAAGTTACTCGTACCGCGCTTGTAAATGCCGCTTCCGTTGCGATGATGGTTATTACCACAGAATGTTTAGTTGCAGACATTCCTGAAGAAAAGAAAGAGCCTTCAATGCCTAATCACATGGATTATTAAAGTTTTTGCAATCTTTTTTATCCTTTCTTAGAATTTTATTTACACATCCTACCCTTTTATTGGTCAGGAAGGATGGTTACTGGATTAATAGGTTTACCATCTTCGTAAATTTCCAAATGCAGGTGATCTCCAAAAGATCTTCCAGTTGCTCCCATTTCTCCTATTTTTGTTTCAGTTGTTACAAAATCGCCAGCTTTAACGTTAATTTTGGATAAATGTGCATATCGAGACAAATATCCGTTTTCGTGATCTACAATTACCGAATTGCCATAAGCAAACTTAGAATACTCAATTACACTAACTACACCGTTCATAACTGGATAAATAGGATCGCCGGTAACTCCATCCAGATCAATACCAGGGTGGTAAAAACTAAATCCTTGTGTTTGTCTCACATTATTTACAGGGTATCTAATTCCTTTTTGTGTTGTTACCACAATTGGACTTTTAATTGTTTGGGGATTAGTGTTGATTCTGTCTGTTTTTCTTAGAGCGTCTTTGTTTTGGATTAATGAGGTTGAAATTATCAAGAAAGCGATATTTGTTCCCAAAATCCTCCTTATGGTTTTATACTCAAATACATATTTGAAAAAGATACTGTCAATCTGCTTTTTTTGCCTACAAATAAACACTCTCAAATTGCCAAGCCTTTTGGAGATTGTTTTGCGGTTTAATTTTTTGGCTAGACTAGCCATTAATTCTCGCAAGCCAGGCAGGTTGGTGTCAGAGCTTCCCATTTATCTCAAATTACGCTTTGAGCATGCGCTTTCATTGATATTTTTTGCTTAAAATATCAAAAAAGAAAAAACCCAAAGATTAGTCTTTGGGCATAAAAAAAGTCTTGCGATTAACACAAGACAGGGGAATTATAGTATTAAATATTGCAAGTAGTCAAGTTTCCTATTGTGTTTATTTGTGTTTATTATTCTTTTTGTAAAAATTTTGATTTATAAAACTTTGAGGCCAAGGCGGGAATCGAACCCGCGCATGGAGGTTTTGCAGACCCCAGCGTTTCCACTTCGCCACTTGGCCTTAACTATAGATATTGTATTTTATATTAGTATTATAAAAAAACAAAACCTCACACTAACAATATGTGAGGTTTTGTTTTACTAAAACTAACAAAATTAACTTTTCTTTTCCTTAACAGTAATTTTTTGTGGCCTTGCGCTTTTTGTTTTAGGTATTGTTACAGTTACAATACCATCCTGTATTACAGCATCAGCTTTGTCCCATTCACCACCTGACAAAGCTATAGTGTAGTAGTATTGATATGCGCTTGAAGTATACTCATCTTTATCTTTTTTCTCTTCACGTTTTTCCGCTTTGATTGTTACCACTCCATCTTCGATAGTTATTTCTACATATTTTGCAGGAACACCTGCGACTACCGCTTCTAAAATAATACTTTCGTCTGTTTCTCTGACTTTTAATCCTCTTTGTGAAGATGGAAGTGTAAAATCAAAGTCGTCAAACCATCTTGCGATTGGGAAGAGAGATTTGAATGGATCTCTTTGCACTAAATCTGCCATGCTTTTTCACCCCCTTTTGTCACTCGTCTGTCTTGAGTGCTAATTAGATAATAATCATTTTATGTTTTTTGTCAAGAGCTTTTTGGTTTTAAGTTAATGTTTAAATTTTGTGAAAATGATATAAAATTACTTGTGTATGGCAAATGTTTTATTTGTTTTAGGTACCGCCAGAGAAGGAAGAAATAGCAAGAAAGTTTTTGATTATGTTTTGTCTGTTGCAGGTAAACGATCAGATATTGAATCTATACCGGTTGATATTTTAGATTTTCTTCAAAGTGGCACACTGGGATTGCCCAAAGATAAATTAGAAACATGGAGCAATCTTGTTTCAAAAACAGATGCTATTGTGATAGTTTCTCCGGAATACAATCACGGGTATCCGGGAGAGTTGAAGCTTCTTCTTGACAGCGAATATGAAGCTTATAAAGGCAAACCTGTTGCTATCTGCGGAGTGTCTGTTGGATCTTTGGGTGGAGCAAGAATGGTTGAGCAACTTAAGCTTGTTTTAAATGCTTTGCAGATGATAGTATTAAACACAAGCGTGTATTTTTCAAATGTGAATGAGTTGTTTGACAAAAACAACAAAATTAAAGATTCACAATTTTGGGACAAAAGAATTGATGAAATGTTTGATAGTTTGGTAGAACACATTAAGTAAAATTTTTTTTATGTCTTTACCGAAACCAAACTCACAAGCTCCAGATTTTTCTCTTTTGGATGAATCAGGCAACTTACGATCGTTGTCGGATTGCAAAGGTTGTTGGGTGTTACTTTATTTTTATCCCAAAGATGATACTCCTGGTTGTACTAAAGAAGCTTGCGGTTTGCGTGATGTGTTTTCTGATTTTGAAAAAATTAGTGCAATTGTTTTTGGCATTAGCGCTGATACTGTAGAAAGCCATAAAAAATTCAAAGAAAGATACAATTTGCCTTTTTCTTTGCTTGCCGATCCGGAAAAAACCGTGATTAAAACTTATGGCGTTTGGCAAAAGAAAAAATTTATGGGCAGGCAATACGAAGGTATCGCGCGCACTTCTTTTTTAATTGACCCTCAGGGAAAAATTGTAAAAATATACGAAAATGTTAATCCCCAAAATCATGCAAAAGAAGTGCTTTCAGACCTTGTCTCTTTACAAAGGTAGTGCGTATTTACCTCTTATATTTTTTTGTTTTAATTTTTATCAAGATTATTTTTTTTACAATCAAAAGCGCCCGTAGCTTAATGGATAAAGTAATAGTTTCCGGAACTATTGATGACAGTTCGATTCTGTCCGGGCGCACAGTATGATTGTTCGCCACAGCTCCGATTGCGCTTTGTTGATCAAATTGGTTTGTTGTATAATACCAAACTGGGAATGAACAAAAACTTAATATTGGAAACAACTTGCGTTTTATGCAGAGAGTCTGACGACAATAAAACGCTCTGGTTTGTGGTAAAACCGTTAGAAACCAGCAGTTGGGAGCTTCCGCATGTTATTGTTCGCAAGGGCGAGTCTTCTGTGCGCGCGGCCCTTCGTGTGATTGGGCAACAGGCGGCAATTAATTCCAGAGTTTTAGAGGAAGTTGGTAGGAAAAGTGGAGTAGTTACTTTGAATGGGAAAACGGTTCCTAAGAAAGTGATTTATTATTTGATGCTTGCTAAACATGTTGGTAACGAGACGATTGGATTTTTTGATTCTGCCTGGTGTGATTATACAAAAGCTTCAAGGAGGTTGACCAACAAAACTGATTTATCAATGTTAAAAACAGCGCGCGAGGTTTTAAGGACTTGGAAGAAACAACACACTAATTACAATTTTGACGACGACAAAGACTTTCCTGAGGATGAGCTTGAAGATGCAGAATTCCAAGAAGAAATTTAGGAGAGAATTTTCCGCCGGCGGTATAGTTTACAAAAAAGGTGATAGATTTAATTCCTCGGGTATTCTTTGGCTAATCACAAAAGCTACACCAAGCGCTTTTTTTCCTGATAATTACTGGCGTTTTCCAAAAGGTTGGTTAGACGATGCTGGTAATGGAATTCCTGGCCCTTTGGCGTCTGGCGCTAAAAAAGCAACGGAAGAAGAAATTCGTGAAGCCGCAATCAGAGAAGTGAAAGAAGAAGCTGGAATCGAAGCTAAAATAATAAAAAAATTAGGCACTATCAGATATTCTTTTAATGACAAAAATGGTTATAAGGTATTAAAATTTGTAACCTTTTACCTTATGGAATGGCAACGCGATTTGCCTGAAGGTTTTGGATATGAGACAGATGAAGTCAGGTGGGTTGATAAATATCAGGTTTTGAGTCTACTAACCAACATGAATGAAAAAAATTTCTTTCAAAAAATTATTGAGAAAAATATTGTTGATTAGTAAGCCTAATCTGATAAAAAACATCGTAAGCAAAATGTGATAAAAAAACCTGTTGTGTGTTTTTGCTTTTTATCCTTCTAGTATGATATCTAAATCAAATATCAATATTTGATATAATTGGCTTGTCTAAAATTTTACAAGCAAAGATAAGGAGGAGTCGCCTAGTGGCTATGGCACACGCTTGGAGAGCGTGCGGGGAAACCCGTCGCAGGTTCGAGTCCTGTCTCCTCCGCCAATTGATTTGCTTTTTTAAATTTAAAAAAGCAAAAAGCCCGCATGTCAAAGTTGTTCTTTTTAGATTTCATTTAAAGAAAGCCAAAATTTGCAAATCAAGGCTTGCTTTTTTAGGTTTTGTCTGAGAACAACAAGGAGGGTTGTCCGAGCGGTTCAAGGAGCCGGTCTTGAAAACCGGTGGGCGCAAGCCCTCACAGGTTCGAATCCTGTACCCTCCGCCAATCAGAAAAACAATTTACTGGCGAGCCCTCACAGAGGGATAGCCAACAAAGACATTTCTTAACTGGCGGTATGCTTTTGAAAAAATTCGGACTGATTTTGCCCAAAATTTGTAAGACGGGCGAGATCTCCTCCGAACCCTCATTCCCGCCTGCCGATTCATTTAATGAAATCGGTTTAGATTTTCTCGAATACACACCCTAGTTGGGACAATCAAGAAATATTTATTGCAAGTAATCAAAGACTTACTTACGTTAAAGCCTTGCTATAACATAAATATAATATAACAGGATTTGGTACATCAATCTTGGAGTAAATTCACCTTTTTAGTTGATGTGATTTTCTTGATTTTTTATCAATTATCTCTAATATTGTCGCTTTTTACAAAAAGAGTTTAAGTTCGTGTTGTATAATATACAGAAAATTATGGAAAATTTCAAACTAAGGTTGGAGTTTGTTCGCAGTGAAACCAGCTTTGAAAGTAGAGGTTTAACTTGCGAAGGTTTGCGATCGAGGATAGAGAAACAAGATGTTTTTCACTCATTAAAAGATCGTGAGATTGCCCTGTATTTTTTAGGTCAAATCAAGGAAAAGTTTCGCAATGGGCTTATCGATGAAAGAGGATACAACGAAGCACTAGCTACACTAGATACTCTTGTTCCTGTAAAAGATGAAAAAGGCAGAAGGCGAATAGCCAACATAATAATCACCTCTCAGATGGAACAAACTATCCAGTCAAGGATTGATAGTAAAGAAGTTGATGTTACAGCTCTTGAAGGATCATGGGGGAAATTGCCAGAGGAAGTTA